>JAATEU010000210.1 GCA_015655565.1 Clostridiales bacterium | reverse complement strand
GAAAATTAATAATATAAAATTAATGATTAATACAATAGTTCCTGAGCTGATAGAAGGACCAATAATATTACTTAGAAGAATAGCTAAACCGGTAACTCCTCCTATTGAAAAATGATTTGGGAATTTAAAAAAATATACGCCTGTAACAACTAATTCCACACCAAGGGTAATAAATAAATATTCTTTTATCTTTATCCCAACTGTATTTTGATTTTCCACAAAATCCTCCTTACGTACTTATTAGTAATGATGTAATATTTTCTATCCCATAGTATGATAGGTAACTTTTTAAAAGTCAAGTAAATTTCACCAGCCTACACGACAAGCCAATCTATCTTGAAACGGAGGTACCTATATCTGGTTCAATATGTTCCGTGCAAAAAATCAACATTATATTTATCCATTTGCCGGAAAGGACTGGCCTAGCCGTTGTTTTTTCTTTGTCCATCATGGGTATTACTTCACATTTACGCTTGTCCTTTCTGCCTGCAAAAGAAAAGTGCAATTTCGATACCTCAATCCCCATGCTGTCAATTGGATGTCCAGAATCCTGTCCCCATGCGGGTTTGTAACCCCTTCGTGACAAGACCGGCACCTCACTACCTATATCTGTTAATACACCGCAAACTTCTTTATAAGGCATAGTATACCTTTGGGACAAATAACGCATGGATGCTGCTAATTCACCATCAGGACCGCCGAACTGGGTAATAATAAACCTTGCCGCTTTGGCATTGGAATTTTTGATATTTACCGGGTATTGTAATCTTTTTTCATAATTCCACATGAATCAGCACGCTCCTTCCCAGGGCCATGGAGCATTAATCCAAGTCCATACATTTGCATCTGCCACATCATAAGCTGATAAAGGTCCATAACAGTCCCTATAATCCTTCATAGCTTCTTTTCTGATTTTCCTGTAAGTCTGATAGTAATCCAATGCTTCCCTGTCACACGGATGTGTATCCAGATACAGCTTGCAGTCATCAATTGCAAAGCTTGCTTCGGTAATGATACACATTAACTGTTCACGGCTTTTATTTGTCATGCCTGTCACCTCTCATTCCACACATATTTCTGTCACCGTAGAAAGGCATGTGTAATTCCTGGAATATAGTACCGGCTGCTAAACCGGCTGATGCATCATGAACCTTCCTCCATTTTTGGAAGGGTACATAAGCCATGGCCAATGGTAATTTATCAATACATTTTTCATAATCATCTTTATCACAACGCTTCTCAGTGCCTGCCTCTACAACCGGGGTAACACCACAGCCACATTGAGGATTTTGATAAGAACCCATATTTCTGTTATAACGGGTATACATCGGACGTCTGTAGTTATCCATAAGGTAAAGCTCCTTTTTCATTTATACATTATTTTATGAAAATCCTTATATATGGTTACAATAATCGTACAAAAAGACACATATTCCAGCGTGTACCCGCATAGAATATATGTCCGCTTTTTTGTATTATTTGTTATGATAACCAAATGAATACTGTTCAAACTTTTTAATTGATATAGGCTCTGAATAAAAATAACCCTGGGCAATTTCACAGCCTGCTTCGTATGAAATTCTGCTTGTACAAAGTTTTCAACACCTTCTGCAACAACATCAATATTCAACTTTTTGGTCAATCCGGTTGCAAAATCATCTATTGACAGAATAAACCTTCTTTTTAAAGAATAGACTAATTGGAAATAATTCAAAATAATTATCAAAAAATACTGTTTCTGTCAACTCCAATTCAAAAATCTCCCTTGGAATTTATATTTTTTCGCCATCCTAATAAACCTCTCAGCAATATTGGAATTGTGAATATGAATAAGGGATACATTAACGGAAATGGGTATGACGAAAGGGAACAGCAATTAAAACCTTAGGCTGTGTGATAAATTTCAAATTCATCATTCTCAAACACTAAATTCAATTTCTATATCCTTATAGCCGATACCCCGTTGCCTTAAGGCTTCATCCTTACATACTCCAAAGGAAAGCCTACCCCTAATTTTACCGGATATCTCCCCGTTTCCTCTGCAGTACGTTTGCAATGTAACCAAAATCAGAATCTTTTCTATATTCCGTCAAAATAGCAAAATTATCTGCGTACATGCGGTAATATAAGTTAGATTGGCTTATTTGGGATTTTAATATGCATCCTATGTATTTTAATATACTCCATCTCCTTTTTTTGAACCGGATTGCGCCGTAACGTTCCTGAATTATACTGAGTGTATCAGAAACATCTGCTTTAAAACCAGAACAGCCCTTTCTTTCGTTCATATAAAACCTCACTTTGCACAAACTGATACAGAAACCAATTCCCGCTTAAACTATTTCATTACAAATCAACATACACCTGCCATATTGCAACCGGCTGCCATACCCGAATGGATTAGGCCCTATTGTTTTGCGCCGCTGCCTCCAGGTTTGCCAGTATGGTCTTGGCTGCTTATGGCAAAATTTTATAGTAACTCCCCTCATTAGCACAATAAAATTATTAAGTATATTATGATAAATAAATTTATCATAATACATAAATTATCAGTATGCCGGTATGTAAACTCCTATCACTTAAGCGATATGTTTCTAAGTAAGTATCAAATAATACGAACGATTTCTTTATGGATTTAACTGTACTTCAATTTGCAAAACATAAATAGCAGTCCGATTAAAATTCACAACCTGTTTGAATGCTTATCCAAGATATGGTATAATGGCTTTATCTTGTTTCAACCAACCAGCTGGTATCATCTCCTGCAATTGTCACAGCCTGGCCGGTAGAATTGCCTTGCCTGGGCAATAAAGTAATGGTTGAGATTGTTGAAAGAACTAAAAGTAAAGCGAAATAATAACGGAACTTTAAAATAAATTTTTTCATGTATATACTTCTTTTCTTTTAAATTTGTATATTTATTATATCATTGATTGATTTACTATGAAATGGACGCTTGCGTCCATATGACAAGGTGGAAAGTGAATGAGCTACGAACATTTTGGTAATTTTTTGCGTGAATTAAGAGAATCCAGGAATTTAACAAGAGAACAACTTGCCCAGAATATTTGTACACCAAAACAAATATATCGAATTGAAAAAGGAGAATACGAACCTTCTCTTTATTTATTAAATCAATTATCCATTAAATTTAACCTGGATCTGAATGAATATTTCAAAATGTATTTTTCCAGTAATACAATTGTTGGTTTTGAAGGAATCAAGCAGATTAACAGTGCAATAGAACACAATGATATAAAATCACTAAAAAGCCTTATTGAAAATTATGAAAAGCTGGAGGATTTTAAGCACGGCGAAAACCTGCAGCATATTTTGTATGGAAAAGCTTTATGCTCAGCGATAATGGATGGGGATTATAAATTGTCATTAATCTATTGCATGAAAGGAATCCTCATTGAAAATCCTTGTTTTTCCATAGATAAAATAAGAGAAAGTACATATTCTAATGTGGGGTTTTCTCTGATTCATTGCATCAGCTGCAATTATTTATCTATGAATCAAACGAAAACAGGCATTCAGATTTTATATGAATTATTATATGTGCTGGAAAACTATATTTTAAACTCACCTTATTCCATGTATCAGGCTTCCCAGTTTTCTAAAAAAATATATCAAAATACCTTATACAACATGAGTTTACATTTATTAAAAAGCGGAGATGTAAAAAACGCTCATTACTATGTCAACAAAGGCATTGATTTTTCTTTAAAAGAATATAACTTACGTTTTCTTCCTGAATTAATATATATGAAATTTAAATTATTATATTATGAACAGGAGTATGAAGAAGCCAAAAAATATTATAACAGAATCATAAGCTTATATGAAATTACAAACCAAGAAGTTAAAGTAAAGGAATTTAAAGAAGCAGCGCCCTCAGAATTTCCCGAGATATTTAAACATAATTAGTATTATCCGGCTTCAATAAAACTAGTGTACCGACAAGCTGATGTCTTTAGTAATTGCGCAGAATGAATTTTCAGTCTGCAAGGCGGAGGAAGGAGACGTAGCGGTGGCTACGTTGACTGACGACAACGCAGCAGATGGAAATTCAGGCAAGCAATTGATACAGATATCAGCTTGTCGGTGCACTCTAGGGCAGCCTGACCGGTTATCAGGTACATTATTCTTTTTCATGAATATATTAATGATGTAATAAACAGTTTAAGGAGAATAATTTGGATAATAATAACTTGCAGGCAGAATTTGCTTACAGTCATTATATGAATGAAGATTTCGTCATGGCCGTCCAGGATTGTGAAGCTGTTTGCGAACACATGACCCATCATTTACTGAGAATGGAGCTCGAAGACAGGGCACCACAGGCTATGTTACTGCGTGAATGTGCCGATATTTGCGGGCTGACAGCAAAATTTGCCGCACGTAATGCCATTTTTGCAAGAAGCGTGGCTGAATTATGTGCAGAGATATGTGAAGCCTGTGGAGCCGAATGCTCAAGACATCCTGACGAAATGTCACAGCACTGTGCCATGGTATGCCTCAATTGTGCCAGACATTGTGAGGCTTTTGCGGCCATGGGCAGATCGGGCAGGCAAAGATCCAGGATATAATTCCAATGACTAAAGCTGCTATCAGATATGTTGGGAGATTTTTGCATTGGAAAGGTTCCTTCCTGCGTTTGCCCTGCCCCTCAATTGTTTATATATAATTATTTTTATGGGGCAGGGTAATAATAAATTCCGTTCCTTCCCCATCTTTACTATTTACGGTTATGGTGCCCTCATGTGCTTCGATAATGGCCTTTGTTATGGTTAATCCCACTCCTGCTTCGCCTGTCTGACGGTTCCGGGATTTATCCGAACGATAAAACCGCTCGAAAATATGGGGTGAATCCGTCTCACTGATTCCTATGCCGTTATCTTTTAACCGGATTAAAATATTATTTTCATTATTTTCTATCCGGATTGTAATTTCTCCGCCTGCATCAGAATACTTGACAGCATTGGACAACAGGTTATTAAATACCTGACTCATTTTATCCCGGTCCGCATGGAGGATGGCTGTTTCCTCCTGATAATTTATCTTTATATTCTTTGTTAAAAATTCATTTTCGTAATTATGAAGCAGCCTGATAATCAGCTTGGATAAATCAAAATCTTCTTTATGAAGAAGTACATTTTCATTCTCAACCCATGATAAATCTTCGATGCTGCCAATTAACTTCTTTATCCGGATAATTTCTTCATAACAGCTTGAAAGTCTTTCTTTATCCATGTCCCAAATGCCATCCAGCATGGCTTCCATATGCCCCTGGACGGAGGTTAAGGGTGTCCTGAGTTCATGAGCCACATCCTGTGTCAGTTGTTTTCTTAATTTTTCCTTATTTTCTAATGCTTCGGAAAGTTTATTTATGGTTTCTATTAATATTTCGATTTCCTTCGTATGGGAAACATCCTTTAATCTTTCCTTGTATTTCCCCTCAGAAAGAGAGGATGCCTTTTTGGCTATTTTATTTAATGGATTGCTGATCCTTAAGGACATGAAAACACCCAGTGCAAATGCGATAACCAGGGAACAGATGCCGGT
>JAATEU010000509.1 GCA_015655565.1 Clostridiales bacterium | reverse complement strand
TTTTTCACAGTTTTAAAGTATGCGTATCATTATAGTGCCTCCAATATTATCCGTGAGGATCAGAAAAATCAATTTTTCCGGGAAATTATGGAACAGCTTGATTTGGAAATTGAAGATGAAAAAGAATTTATATCCGGTATCACCTCTGAAATCAGCCTGATTAAGGGAGAGAGGATGGATTTGGAGCACTATTATTCTATCAATTGTTCTGAAGAAATATTCAAGAAAATCTATCAGGCCTATGAAAACAGGCTCCGTAAGGCAAATTTAATTGATTTCGACGATATGCTGGTATTATGCTATGAACTTTTTCTGGAACGGGCGGATATCCTGGCAATATGGCAGAAGAAATTTAAATACATCTTAATTGACGAATTCCAGGATATTAACAAAGTACAGTATGATATTATCAGGCTTTTAGCGTTACCTGAAAATAATTTATTTATTGTAGGCGACGATGACCAGTCCATATACCGTTTCCGCGGTGCCAGGCCTGAAATCATATTAAACTTTGTTAAAGATTATCCGGAAGGCAAAAGAGTCCTTTTAGACATTAATTACCGTTCTACTGCAAAGATTGTAGAATGTGCCGCTGCCTTAGTGAAAAATAATACGAAGCGGTTTCCCAAGGATATCCACGCCAATCGGGAGGGAGGACAGGAGGTTGTTTTAAAAGCCTTCCGGGAATTAAAAGAACAAAACAGTATGGTGGCAGCGAATATTTTACAATACTGTAAATCCGGTATCCCATTTTCCGACATGGCCGTTCTCTTTCGTACCAATACCCAGCCAAGGGCTTTAATAGATAAGCTGATGGAGTATAATATACCCTTCCAGATGAAGGATATGATACCTGATCTTTATGATCATTGGATTGCCGGAAATATCATTTCATATATTAAACTGGCCATGGGATATAGGGACCGGGCTTTATTCCTTCAGATAGCAAATCGGCCGAAACGCTATTTAAGCCGGGAATGCTTTGGGGAACCGAAGGTGGAATTTGTAAAGCTACGGGAATTTTATGGTGACAAGGAATGGATGCTGGATCGGATTGATAAATTGGAATATGACATAGGACTGATGAAGGATATGAGCCCATATGCGGCCATTCATTATATCCGCAAAGGAATCGGCTATGAAGATTATCTGACGGAATATGCACAGTTCCGCAGAATTAAAGCGGAGGAGTTATTGGATACCTTAAATGAACTGCAGGATTCGGCAAGAGATTATAAAACTTATGAAGAATGGTTCAGGCACATGGGTGAATATCAGGAAGAACTAAAGAAGCAGTCACAAAATCGGAAAAAAGATAAGGATAGTGTGGCACTGGTTACCATGCATAGTTCCAAAGGACTGGAATACCGGGTTGTTTTTATTGTAGATGCCAACGAAGGCATAACACCCCACCGGAAAGCAGTGCTGGAACCGGATTTGGAGGAAGAACGCAGGCTGTTTTATGTGGCTGTCACACGGGCAAAAGAATATTTACATATTTATTCCGTAAAAGAACGGTATAATAAAGAATTAACCTGTTCCAGATTTGTCGGTGAATTGCTCCTGGACCGGGAATACCTGAAAGCAGGAACCAAAATTGAACATAAAACCTATGGAATGGGAACCATAAAATCAAATAGCGGGGGAAAGCTGACCGTATATTTTGAACAGCAGCAAAAGGAACGCACCCTGGATTTAGATTATTGTATTCAAAATATGCTCCTGACCATGAAAGCATGAGAGACTATTGCAACACAATCCTGCCACCGAATAATATTCTGTGGATAAAATGGTATCTGCAATAGTCCCTTAGGTAAACCGGAATATCAGTAAAGCATCCATTCCAGGTTCAGGCTATATTATTATTCCTCGTCTTCATCCTCTTCGTCGAACATATCATCAAATTCTTCACTGTCCATTAATTCGTCAAAAGCGTCGGATACGGCTTCAAATTCATCATCATCATCGATATTGAGTAATTCAATCTCATCGTCTTCGTGTTCAATGAACTGATATAAGAAGATTTCTCCGTCTTCCTCGTCTTCTTTTTCAGTAGGAACCAGTGCAATATAATCTTTCTCTCCAACTGGGAAAATACATAAAACTTCACATTCTAAATCTGTACCGTCATCCAGTGTTAAAGTTACATTCATATGATCCTGATCATGTTCGTGATCATGTTCGTGATCATGTCCGCAACCGCAGCCGCAGTCATGTTCGTGTTCGCTCATAGTAATATACCTCTCTTTCAGTATGCCTGTGAATAGGATTCCTATACCGGCAGATAATATTATGGCAATAAAATAATCGTTCCATTCTATTGTTTCATACAATTTGACTTTAACAGATAAAACGTTAAAATGCAAGGTAATTCTAACCGGAAAATAAATTTATTGTAACTATTCAGCCGTGCCGGCTGAAAGTTATTTTGATGCGTTCAAAATCAGGACAAACCCATGAAGAAATATTTTGCTTGAAATCCCATAGTGGAATTGTCTGAGCAAAGCGGCACTCCTGTTTTAAGCAATTTTTGGAGTTTTTTAGTGTCATATGGGCACATGTTTTAGTGCTTTCAAATCCAGTATTTGCATGAAAAACATATGAAAACAGCTTGCGGTAGACAGCAGCTGAATAGTACGGAATAGTTACGATATATTTTTAATAAAAATATATTGACTTTATATAAAAATAGAATAAAATATACAATAGATTTGACAAGAAAATTTTGTGTTAATCAGTTATTTATAATATGTTTGACGTGGAAAGGAAGGAGAACATTCAGTGGCTACAACCAATGCTAATGATAGCAGTCCAAGAGATAATCGTGGCAATGCCAGATTAAACGGGAACCACAGACCGGAAACTAGTCGTGAAACCGGAAATAACAACCGAACAACCGAACAAGGAAATAGAAACAGCAAACCTTTTAATCGGGAGAATAACTCCCATAATAAGGATAACAAGGACAAC
>JAATEU010000247.1 GCA_015655565.1 Clostridiales bacterium | reverse complement strand
TAATTCCATCATTTTTTTGATATATTTTAATGGTACTGGTTCCAAAATCAATTCCATATATCTTTCCTGCCATACCTGCTGTCTCCCTTCCAAACTTGCTTCAACTTGTTCCCAGGGCATATCCAAAACAGCGTTTCGATTACTGCCCGGCATATTGCTTAATCAATGGTGTGAAATTGCTTTTTATTTCACACGGATATCCTTATATAAAACCTTGCTCGCCTAAGCTTACATATCTATTATCTCCAATAATAATATGATCCATAAGTTTAATTCCAATTAAATTTCCAGCTTCTTTCATTCTTTTTGTAATTTGAATGTCTTCTCTGCTTGGAGCAGGATCACCGCTTGGATGATTATGCAATAAAATGACATTAACTGCTTCATATTTTAATGCATTCAAAAATATTTCTCTCGGTGACAAAAGTGAACTGCTTACTGTACCGGATGAAATAACCATATCTTTTAAAATCTTACTTTTGGAATCCAACATAATTAACAGGACAATTTCCCTCGTTAAATGCCGCATGTCCTGCATATAATAATGAGCAACCGCTTCGGGAGTTATCATTTGAAGCCTCCCTTCATTGGTTGCCTTAGCCATACGTTTTGTCAATTCAGCAATACATAATAATTGGATAGCTTTTACTCTTCCAATACCTTTAATCGATTTTAATTCATTCATATTTATATAATTTAACCCGATTAATCCCGGATAGCTGCCTGAATATGTCAATACCCTGGATGCTACATCGGCTGCCCGTTCGTTCCTGGAACCGGAACGTATGATTACTGCGAGTAATTCAGCATCGGATAAAGCGGCCGGTCCGGATTTTTCACATTTTTCATAAGGTCTTTCAGATAAAGGCAATTCTTTTACGGTACAATACTTTTGGTTCATGGTTCCTCCTATTCATTCTCTCTCCAAGAAAATAAGAAGGAAATGCAAACTAAAGCCTGCGATATATTATTATGGCTAAGATTACACCGATAATACCCGCAATTGTAATCTTTATCGTCAAACCGAAACTGATAATCATAACCCCTAAGTTTAAACGAATAATGCCTTCACTGCCTGCACCACCGATACCAAACTCCTGTCCATAATTAAGCCAGGACAAAATAGATACATCCTTTGCTAAATAGCCGATAAATCCGCCTAACACAACACCTGCCAAAATCAACAGCAATAATGCCCATGAGTTCTTACCGCTTACTTTAGCCATAATAGTAATACCTCCAACTACAAGATTTCTATTGTTCATTCTAACATAATTCATCACATTTGTATACAAAAATAGCATAAAATACTTACCGCCGCTAATCCTGTTGGAATTATAAGCTAAAGACGTCTATAACCGGCAGACGTCTTAGAGCGTATTTATAAATGAATTAAATTCTCTTCGTATAACTTTTGCACCGACATTAATATTCCGATTTTTGCATGGTACCAGGTTAAACCGCCCTGAAAATATACGGCATAAGGAGGTTCCATCGGCGCATCGGCACTTAATTCGATGGAGGCTCCCTGTATAAATGCTCCTGCAGCCATTATAACCTCCGAATGATATCCCGGCATAGCCCAGGGTTCCGGTGTTACAAAACTGTCAATAGGAGCTGCAGCCTGGATCCCTTTGCAAAAGGCAATTACCCCTTCCGGAGTCCCTAAGGTTACGGCCTGTATAATATCATAACGGGGTTCTGTTGCGTTTGGTATAACGGGAAATCCCAGTTTTTCGTATATATTGGCAGCATAGACCGCGCCTTTTAAAGCACCGGATACAACCTGGGGTGCTAAAAATAAACCTTGGAACAGACGGCTGTTTATTCCCAGTGTTGCACCGACTTCTTTTCCTAAGCCGGGAGCTGTTAGGCGGCAGGCAGCATTGTCTACATATTCTTTCCTGCCGGCAATATATCCGCCAATGGGTGCTAATCCGCCACCCGGATTTTTAATCAGGGAACCCACGCATAAATCAGCTCCTGCATCCGTATGTTCTATTGTTTCGGCAAATTCGCCATAACAGTTATCAACCATGCAGATAACATCCGGATTGATTTTTTTTATGAAACGGATTAATTCCCCGATTCTTTCAACGGATAGTGTTGGCCTTGCGGCATATCCTTTCGAACGCTGAATGGTAACTAACCTGGTACGTTCGTTCATGGCCTTGCGGATTCCTTCATAATCATAACTTCCATCCGGCAATAAATCTGTCTGGGAATAAGTAATTCCATATTCAGCTAAAGAGCCTGTGTAACCGGTGGTTCCATCCGCATCCTCATTTTTTTTGATTCCGATTACACCTTCCAAAGTATCATAAGGTTTTCCAACCGGTGAGAGTATCTCATCACCCGGACGGAGGTTTCCTGATAAAGCCGTACTTAAAGCATGGGTGCCACTGATTAATTGCGGTCTTACCAGTGCGGCTTCCGCATGGAAAACATCTGCATATACCTGTTCAAGGGTATCACGGCCCAAATCATTGTATCCATATCCGGTAGTCGCAGCAAAATGTATATCGCTAACCCGGTTATCCTGCATTGCTTTTAATACTTTAAGCTGATTGTATTCTGCTGTCATATCTATTTCTTCGAAACGCTGTTTTAAATTCTTCTCAATATCATTGCAGAAGGATAAAATGGAATCATTAATATTGAACTCTTTATATATCTGTGCTAAAGAATTATTCATGTGTCACCCCTTCTTCTTCCGCTTTATGAATACGGTCAGAAACCTTCCCTTCCTGCAGTGGGAAATTATAATTACTATGGTTCGTTTCCGAAAGTCCGCTTTCTATTATAATACCTTTTGCCCTTATTTCATAAAGGAGGGCCTCCAATATTTTATTTTCATCGTTGTCATAGTCATTTTTATTAATCCAGATGACTTCCTTTTCCCGCTTAAACCAGGTAAGCTGCCGTTTCGCGAAATGACGGGTGTTCCGTTTTAAGGTATATACAGCTTCTTTAAAGGAGCATTCTCCTTCCATATAAGAGATTATTTCCTTATATCCCAATCCCTGCATGGAAACCATATCCTTAGTACAGCCCTTATCCAGAAGGATTTTTACTTCCTTGACCAAACCCTGCTCCAACATAAGGTCTACCCGCCCGTTAATCTTTTCATACAGAATTTCCCGGTGGTTATTCAGGACAAAATAACAGAAATTATAGGGGGATTCATTCTTACTTTGTGCTTCATTATGTTCGGAGATTCTGCTGCCGGTCTGCTTAAAATATTCTAAGGCCCTAATAACACGCTTCACATTGTTGGGATGAATCGCTTTTGCCGATGCAGGATCTATT
>JAATEU010000459.1 GCA_015655565.1 Clostridiales bacterium | reverse complement strand
TTCATGATATAATGAATGAGGAATGCAAGCTTGCTTGCAGCTTCCGATTGGAGCAGCAAAGATCAGGAACAAGTTTCCTGTTATTCCTAATACAGGTTGGAATTTAGAGTATACAAAGTGAGGCAGTGATTCTTATGAATATTAAGGTAAACCAGACACAGGCGATTAACCAGGTGGAACAAAAAGCACCCCTGCCGGAAGCGGACGGGTCCTTTAAATTTACCCTAATCAGCAATATAGAGGAACAAGAGTTACAGGCACGTATAAGTCTGATGATGGAGGATATTATCCAGCAGGGGAAACGTTTGTCCAGGCATATGGATGTCAGGGATATGAAACGGTATCGTCAGTTAATAAAAAATTTCATGAATGAAATCGTGAACCGCTCCCACAAATTCAGCAGGGAAAATTTTTTGGACCGCAGGGGGCGTCACCGTGTTTACGGCATGATTAAACTCATTGACAGGAACTTAGATGAATTGGCCTTGGAATTAATAAAGGAGGAGAAAGATAACATAGCAATTTTGAATAAAATAGATGAAATAAGAGGAATTCTATTAGATCTTATTGCGTAGTGGAAGAGAGGTGCTGTGAATGTTAGATTTTAAACATATTGTTGGGCATGAACAGATAATACAGCATTTGATGGAAGCAACCAGATCGGGTAAGGTGTCCCATGCTTATATTTTTGCAGGTGAAGACAGTGCAGGGAAGAACCTGCTTGCCAATGCATTTGCAATAGCTCTGCAGTGCGAAGCCGGGGAAAGCCGGGCGGATTCCTGCGGTAAATGTAAATCCTGTATCCAGGCAGCATCGGATAATCATCCGGATATTATACGGATTACCCATGAGAAGGCCAGTATCGGTGTTGATGATGTCAGAATCCAGATAAACAATGATATTCAGATAAAACCATACAGCAGCCCTTACAAAATATATATTATTGATGAAGCGGAAAAGCTGACGGAGCAGGCACAGAATGCCCTGTTAAAAACAATAGAAGAACCTCCGGCCTATGCGGTTATAATTTTACTTGCCAATAATTTAAGTGCACTTCTGCCCACCATATTATCCCGGTGTGTAACTCTGAAGTTAAAAGCGGTGGATAAGGAAATCATAAAGGAATTTCTTATGTCGGAATATAAGGTGCCGGATTATCAGGCGGAATTAAGTGCGGTATTTGCCCAGGGAAATGTAGGAAAAGCGATTAAATATGCTTCTTCCGAGGAATTTAGGGAATTAAAGAATGAGGTGCTTCATCTTTTGAAATATATAGATGAGATGGAGCTTTACGAGGTTATTGACGGATTAAAAAGGATTTCAGAGAAGAAAAGCCAGGTAAATGATTACTTGGATTTAATGACACTTTGGTATCGGGATGTATTAATGTATAAGGTGACGAATGACTTAAATCTGTTGACATATAAAATTGAATATTTGGATATATCCAAACAGGCAAGTTTAAGAAGCTATGAAGGAATTGAGAAAATCATAGCAGCCATAGAAAAAGCGAAAATACGATTAAATGCTAATGTTAATTTTGATATAGCGATTGAATTAATGTTATTTACCATAAAGGAGAGCGGAAATGATTAATGTAATCGGTGTAAGATTCAGAAGTGCCGGTAAGATTTATTTTTTTGACCCTGCCGGCTATGAGATAAAGCAAGATGATAATGTTATTGTAGAAACAGCCAGAGGCGTTGAATATGGCCGTGTTGTAATTGGTCCCAGGGATGTGGAGGAAAGCAGGATCATACAGCCCTTAAAGCCCGTTATCCGCACGGCAACACCTGAAGATGATGAAATAGAACATAAAAATAAAGTGAAAGAAAAAGAAGCCTTTACCATCTGCCTGGAGAAAATCCAAAAACACGGGTTAGAGATGAAATTAATTGATTCGGAATATACCTTTGACAATAACAAGGTGCTGTTTTATTTTACGGCGGACGGCAGAATTGATTTCAGGGAATTAGTTAAGGATCTGGCCTCCGTATTTAAAACCCGTATTGAACTCCGCCAAATCGGTGTAAGGGATGAAACTAAGGTGGTTGGCGGTATTGGTATCTGCGGAAGGCCGTTATGCTGTCATACCCATTTGTCGGAGTTTGCTCCGGTTTCCATAAAAATGGCGAAGGAACAGAATCTTTCCTTAAATCCAACCAAGATATCCGGTGTATGCGGACGTTTAATGTGCTGCCTTAAGAATGAAGAAGAGGCTTATGAGGAGCTGAATAGTTCATTGCCTAATGTGGGGGACTTTGTAACAACCAATGACGGTTTAAAAGGCGAAGTTCAAAGTGTTACGGTATTAAAGCAGTTAGTTAAGGTTATAGTAACCCTGGATAACGATGAAAAGGAAGTAAGGGAATATAAAACAACTGATTTAAAATTTAAACCGAAAAAACGGAAAGAAAAGCTGGCGATTGATGAGGAATTAAGAGCTTTGGAAATGCTTGAAATGAAAGAAGTGAAATCCCATCTGGATGACGAATAACCGTTGTATCGGTAATGATAAGGATTGGGGGGTATGCTGAAGCAGGCAGAGGTGGCACGCAGATGGGAGTTAGTGTGAATTTTGAGGAATTTTTAAAACCGGGGGAGAGAATGGACGAGCTCCACAGGAATCAATATAAGATAATACAAAATGAAAAGAAGTTTTGTTTTGGAATGGACGCAGTGCTGTTATCCGGCTTTGCAAAAGTAAAGCCGGACGAAACAGTACTGGATCTGGGAACCGGAACAGGGATAGTACCCATATTATTGGAGGCTAAAACAGAGGGAAAACATTTCACCGGACTGGAGATCCAGGAAGAAAGTGCTGATATGGCAAGAAGAAGTGTTGCCATGAACCGCCTTCAAGATAAAATTGATATCATATCAGGTGACATTAAGGAGGCTTCCAAGTTATTTGGTGCGGCCTCCTTTGATGTAGTTACCAGCAATCCGCCTTATATGAACGGCAATCACGGCTTAACCAATCCCGAATTTACCAAAGCCGTAGCCAGACATGAAATTCTCTGTACCTTAGAGGATTTGGTCCGGGAGGCGGCGAAGATTTTAAGGCTGGGCGGCCGTTTCTATATGGTGCATCGTCCTTTCCGCCTGGTGGAGATTATCAATACCCTGACCGTGTATAAATTAGAACCGAAACGGATGAAAATGGTACATCCCTTTGTAGACAAGGAGCCAAACATGGTTTTGATGGAATGTACTAAAGGCGGCGGTTCCATGATGAAAGTGGAGGCTCCTTTAATTGTTTATAAAGAGCAGAATGTGTATACGGATGAAATTTATGAGATATATGGATATTAATGTTTCATAAGACAGATATCCTTATTCCATTTTTAATTATGCCTGGTTTAAGTTAAAAGCTTTTGATTATTACAGTGATAATAAAATTAAAAAAGAATTGAGGTATTATTCTGTATGGAAGGGAAATTGTATTTATGCGCCACTCCCATTGGTAACCTTGAGGATATAACTTTTCGTGTTATCCGTACCTTAAAGGAAGTTGACCTGATTGCCGCTGAGGATACGAGACACAGTATAAAATTATTAAATTATTTTGAAATAAATACACCAATGACCAGCTATCATGAATTTAATAAAATAGATAAGGGAAAATATCTGATTGGGAAGCTTAAATCCGGCCTTGATATCGCATTGATTACAGATGCGGGAACACCGGGTATATCGGATCCGGGAGAAGAGCTGGTTAAGATGGCATATGAGGCAGGAATTGAGGTTACCTCCATTCCGGGACCGGCCGCGTGCATCACGGCACTGACCTTATCCGGATTACCGGCCAGGAGGTTCGCTTTTGAAGCTTTTCTGCCAGCGGATAAAAAAGAAAAGCAATTAATATTAAAGGAAATGCGGAATGAAACCAGAACTATAATTTTATATGAAGCCCCCCACAGGTTAGTTAAAACATTAAAGGAATTGCTTGAAACGCTGGGTGAGCGAAGGATGACCTTAGTAAGGGAGCTGACCAAGAAATATGAAACAGTCTTCTGCACTACATTTTCAGAAGCAATTAAGTATTACGGGGAGCAGGAACCGAAAGGGGAATGTGTAATTGTCATAGAGGGAAGGCTTTTAAAGGATATGGAAAAAGAAGGCCGGGAGTATTGGAAGAGCTTATCTATACTGGAGCATATGGATATTTACCTTAGTGAGGGCATGGATAAGAAGGAAGCTATGAAGGCCGTATCCGCAGACCGGGGAGTCGCCAAAAGAGAAATATACCGGATGCTGTTGGAGCAGAAGGATTAAACAACAGTCCCTTTCTATATAGTAAAAGAGCCTGTCTCATTGGACAGGCTCTTTCCTTGAGCTTATGTTATTCAATAATTCCTGCTAATTTAGCAAGTTCTAAGATAGATTCTTTAGAAATCCGCTTACCGCAATAATCATATAGATTATCTTTGGAACCGTTGAAAATATCGGTAGGTTCATATTTTTTTAATATAATCCTATCCTCATCAACAAAAATTTCAAGAGGATCTCTTTCGCTTACGCCTAAAGTTCTTCTTAGCTCAATAGGGAGTGTGATTCTTCCCAATTCATCCAATTTTCTTACAATTCCTGTGCTTTTCATATATGTACCTCCTACAATACCTTAATAAAATAGCATACACGTAATGTAAAGTCAATAAAGTAATGGTGATATTTTAGCAATTATTTAGTATTTTATAGCAAATATTGTAAAAACAGTATTAAAAGATAAAAAAAATGGCAGATGTGAAGGCGAAAAAATTAAGAAAATATTTTTAGCCCGGCAGGATTTGAATGCGTGCTGAAGCACGCAAATGGGAGTTAAGTTATAAAATACTTAATAGTAATGTATTTTATTGAGTTAGAATATAGTATTTAATAAGAAAATGAAAAAGGAATTACCTATGTTAAATTATTTATGGGGTTTTATGATAATTATAGGAATTATTGTAGGTGTTTTAAACGGAAAGATTGACGCTGTGAGCACCGCTTCCATTAATTCCGCAAAAGAAGCTATTACACTATGTATTACGATGTTAGGGGTTATGTCCCTGTGGACAGGTATTATGCAGGTGGCAAAAGCTACCGGAATAACAGATGCATTTACAAAAGCGTTATATCCTGTATTGCGGTTATTGTTTCCGGACATTCCAAAGGGACACGTGGCGAATGAATACATAGCTTCCAACATGATAGCCAATATTTTAGGACTTGGCTGGGCGGCAACACCTATGGGGCTAAAAGCCATGGGAGAACTTCAACAGCTTAATAAAAACGGTGAAACAGCAAGCTGTGACATGTGTACGTTTCTTATCATAAACATATCTTCCCTTCAATTGATACCTGTGAATATAATTGCTTATCGAAGCCAATATGGTTCCGTCAGTCCGACAGAAATCCTTGGGGCGGCATTACTGGCAACGGCCATATCAACCATTGCCGGTGTTATCTTTTCCATAGCCGCCAGAAAATTAAGCCTGTTGAAATAAGATTTATTTAAACGCGTTGATGGCATGCAGACGGAGTAAACCTGATTTGTATGCGTGCAGAAGGAACGCAGATAGGAGCCAGATATGAAATTTTTACTTTATATTTCGGATTATATCATCCCGTTTGTGATATTTTATATTGTTGGATTTGGAATATTAATGAAGGCACCGGTGTTCCATGAATTTACCAAGGGTGCGGAGGACGGTTTTAAGGTGGTATTAAATATAATGCCCACCCTTATCGGGCTAATGGTAGCCATCGGAATACTAAGGGCCTCCGGTACACTTGATCTTTTGGCTGATTTGGTTAAGCCGGTTACGAATTTTTTTAAATTTCCGTCTGAGCTTGTACCGCTGGTAACCGTAAAGCTTTTCTCTTCGTCGGCGGCAACCAGCCTGGTACTTGATATATTTAAGGAATACGGTCCGGATTCTTACCTGGGAAGACTGACATCTATTATTATGAGCTGTACGGAAACTGTTTTTTATACCATGAGCGTATATTTTATGACGGCAAAAGTAAAGAAAACAAGATATACACTTGCAGGTGCCTTATTTGCTACATTTGTAGGGATAATTTCCAGTGTGATTATTACCAGCCTGGTATTCTAAAACAGTGTTTTCTAAGATAACCGGCCGGAAAACGTAGGATAAATTTTCACAGGTGATATTCAAAAAGTATAGGTGCAGCGGGGCTATGCTGAGGCTTTATGAATATCGCATATGGAAATTTGGACAAAAGTACCTGCTGAAACAGGCGCATGTAAATCAGTACGAATAGTGATCAAATTATTGCAGTATGCCGGTCCATACCGGATGTTACCGGGTATTTATCGTGAGGAGAAGGTCCGGGATAAAAAAACTCTTATTTGCTGTATTTTCCGGTTGACTGCGAGGAATAAAAGGCGCATTATAATTTTATAAACCGGTTATTACATTTTTTTGAGGATAAAAGTTACCTGTCACAAGTAGAGGATACAATGGGGATTATGGCAATGCGGCAGGCAGGAAGAAAAGCGATAAAAAATCCCGGAATATGGATAGAAATGTAAAAATTCCGGTTAAGGAGTTTTGCAGACTCATGTAATATAAGGAGGGAATATATGTATCTGATACCGGCACCAAGTAAAATGACAATCAGGAAGGAACAAGGTTATCTTCTCCGATATAACGGCAGAATTGTAATAGATAAGGAATGCGGCTTACAGGCAACGGATCATGCAAAGCTGTTAAAGAAGGATATACAGAACAAACTTGGATTTGGCCTTTCTATTACCAAAGGAGAAAGGGAGGAGGGCTGTATATTCCTGGGCCTTAAGAAGGACCTTAAGAAAGAGGAATACCGCTTGGAGATTACGGAGGACAGGGCCGAGATTCTGGGTGGAAGCAATGCCGGAATTCTCTATGGAATTCAGACCATGAGACAGCTCCTTGAGACCAGGGGAGCGGTACTTCCCTGTCTTATTATAGAGGATCTGCCGGATATGCCGAACAGAGGTTTTTATCATGATGCCACCAGGGGAAGGATTCCCACTATGGAATCCCTTAAGGCACTTGCGGATAAGCTGGCTTATTATAAATTGAATCAGCTGCAGTTATATATTGAACATAGTTTTCTGTTTAAGGATTTCAGTGAAGTGTGGCGTGATGACACACCTTTGACAGCGGAAGATATTCTGGAATTTGATATTTATTGCAGGAACCTGCATATTGATTTAATACCATCTATAGCCAGTTTTGGTCATCTTTACAAGGTACTTGGTAGCAAGTCTTATTCCGGCCTGTGTGAATTACCGGAGGCGGATGAGCAGCCTTTTTCCTTCTATGGGCGTATGGTGCATCATACCCTGGATATTTCTAAAGAAGAAAGCTTTGCCTTTGTAACGAAAATGTTAGAGGAATATATGCCCTTGTTTTCTTCGGACTATTTTAATTTATGCGCCGATGAGACCTTTGACCTTGGAAAAGGGAGAAGCAAAGAATTGGCAGATAAAATCGGAGTAAATAATATGTACATTGATTTTGTCAAAAGAATTTGTGATTTTGTTATTGCAAAAGGGAAAAAACCCATGTTCTGGGGAGATATTATTTGCGGCATGCCGGAGTACATAAAAAAGCTGCCGAAAGAAACTATTTGTCTGAATTGGGGCTATGCACCCGACCAGAGTGAGAAAGAAACGGAAATTTTAGAACAGGCAGGGGCAGTGCAATATGTTTGTCCTGGTGTCGGCGGATGGAACCAGTTAATCAACCGTCTGAAGGATTCCTATGATAATATAAGCAGAATGTGCAGCTATGGGTTTAAGCATCATGCAATCGGTGTGCTGAATACGGACTGGGGTGACTATGGGCATGTGAACCATCCGGAATTTTCTACTGCAGGAATGATTTATGGGGCGGCTTTCTCCTGGAATAAGGACATTCCTGATTTTGATGGGATTAACCGGAAAATATCAAGACTGGAGTATGGGGATGCCAGTGAAAAGTTTCTCCTTAATATTGCAGAGACCGGAATCAGGACCGAGGCATCCTGGTATGAAATTGTCTGTTATAAAGAAATGCGGCAAAAGCGTATAAAGGGTACTCCCTGGGCACCGGTTTTAAAAGAAATAAGCTGGGAAAAGGTTAAGGATACGAACCGGTTTTTAAATGAAAAAATAGCAGAAATGTATCATATTCTTTCAGAAGCAAAACAAGAGAAACGTTATCTCTATCAGGCATATATTCATGCCGCAGAAGGAATTAAATTATGGAATGAAGCCGGAGCGGTGGCTGTCTTCGGTGAAGAGGAAAAAAGTGCCGGAATACAGGCCGGGGAACTGGCGGCTTCCTTAGAATACTGGTATCATGAATACAAAAAATTATGGCGCAGTGTCAGCAGGGAATCGGAGCTTTACCGTATTGGTGAAGTTGTGTTCTGGTATGCGGATTATCTTCGTGAGATTTAGTACGGGTAAAATCCTCCTTCCTGTGTTCACCGTGATAAAAATCGTAA
>JAATEU010000499.1 GCA_015655565.1 Clostridiales bacterium | reverse complement strand
TTCCTGTTACCATAGGAATAGTATAGCATAAAATATGGAATAAGTCGAGAAAAAACGAACATATGATTGCATCTGTTTTGGGAAAGTTAATGGATGTCAGTTTGATTTTAGGGTGTTGAGCGGCGCTCTCTGGTCTGGTCAAATAGTAAGGCATGTAAACAGCAGTGTCTATTATATATATTTTATTAATTAGTATTGACAATGATGCATATTGTATAATACAACATAATAAAAGGAAAACATTTTCCTTGAAATTTATAAAATACCAATGAATCCCCAAGACAGAGTAGTTGTGTTAGTTGCATAAATTTTTTAATAAATTTTGGATGGAGCAGGCTATACTGTTGATAATTAAATAGCAACTTGTTGCGCCGGCATCTAATACACCCCGGGAACGTTCTCCTAACCTGCTGGCTCTTCCTATTCTTGCAGCCATATCTTTTGTGGATTGCATGCCATCTTCGGCAGCAATTTTCATATCTTCTAAGCAGGCACTAAAATCTTTTCCTGAAGACAAGGCACTTGAATATGCTTCCATAGACGGAATCAAGGTATCCAACAACGTTTTGTCTCCTTTTTTGGCATTGCCGATTTCTTGAACAGCTTCTAGAGCCGAACGAAACATTTTTTCGAAAACATTCGCATCAATATCTTCGGATTTTTGGGATGTCCTGGCCAACTCATCAAAGAATAACCCATAGAGAGGACCCATGGAACCGCCGATATCATTCAACAAAGCTTGTCCTAATAGGCCGAATCCTTCAGACATGGAATATTCTTTCCCTTCCAGTCTTTTCTCACAAAGCGTGAATCCCTTATTCATGTTGATACCGTGGTCGCCATCGCCGATTTTTCCATCAATATCACTTAAGTAGTTTTTGTTATCCTGAATCGTTTTTATTAAATCTTTCACAATACAAAGGGCGTCTTTATTTTTAAATGTCATTTGCTGCGCATCCTTTCATTACAAATAATTATAATTGTTTTAAACCTACAGAATCAGCGGGTATGTCGATTAATTCCTTTAATTCGTCATCCAGTCTCATGAGGGTAAGGGTAATCCCCATCATATCTAAAGATGTAAAGTAATTTCCCACATAAGAGCGGTGTATTATGATTTTCTTTCCGGATAAGACTTCTTCTACCTTATTATATACTATATATTGTTCCATCACAGGTGTGGCACCTAATCCGGATAGTAATACAACAACTTCATCACCGGCAGCGAAAGGCAGGTCGGGTAGAATAATATCTAACATTTGGACAGCCATTTCATTAGCAGTTTTAATAGGCTGGACACTGACCCCGGGTTCTCCATGGTGGCCTATGCCTAATTCCATAGTGTTGTCCTTAATAGTAAAGTTTGGATGCCCAACTGCTGGGATTGTGCAGGGAGCCGTACCGATACCAACACTGCGGGTGTTATCGATTGCTTTTTGGGAGGCGTCGATGACTTCGTCTAATGTACCGCCTTGAGAAGCCCTTGCCCCACCTACTTTCCACATTAAAACTTCTCCCGCAACTCCCCTGCGTTTTTCTCTTTCATCAATAGGGGCAGAAGCGGCATCATCATTTGCTACTACCGTTTTTACATGAATTCCATCTGCTTTTGCCATCCTCATGGCCATCTTTACGTTCATGTTATCGCCGGCATAATTACCATAGAGGCAGGCTACACCCTTTCCGGCATCACATGATTTGATTGCATCATAAAAAGCGGCTGCGGTTGGTGAGGAAAATATTTCTCCGACAGCGACGGCATCACACATATTTTTTCCAATATACCCGATGAAAGCAGGCTTATGGCCAGAACCGCCACCGGTCACAATTCCGACTTTCCCCCCAACCGGGGCATTTTTATATTTAAGCACTTTCGAATTGTCTGTTTTCTCTACTAGATTATTATGTGATTTTATAAAGCCTTTCAGCATATCTTCTACAACAAAATCCGGGTCGTTAATAATTCTGTTCATAGGTTTCTCCTTTCATGGCACATACTTCGATATCGCTTATTTTTTGGACTTTTTCAATACTTTTACCACCATTAAAGTTATTTTCCAACCAGATTCCTACTAATTGTTTTGCAAGCTCGCTGCCAATGACTCTTGCACCCATACACATAACCTGTGCATCATTTGAGCCGCGGGCACGTATGGTAGAATAACTGTCATGGCATACGGCGGCACGAATACCGGGTACCTTATTGGCGGTAATACACATTCCAATTCCCGTGCCACAGATTAATATGCCTCTTTCTTGGTATCCTTTTACTAACGCATTTGCAACCGTATATCCAATGTCGGGATATAATACTGGATTTTCATTATAGCAGCCGTAATCCTCTACATCATGGCCAAGATTCTTTAATTGTATTATTATTATCTGTTTTAATTGGAATCCGGCTTCATCACAACCAATTGCTATTTTCATATTTATATCCATTCCTTTCGCTTCGCTCAAGGCACAAAACGTAATGAAATACGTTGGCTTCGGGCGAGTTTTATTTTATACCTAAGTCATAGGGATTTCAGTTAACTACAAATCACGAGGGGTGAGTGGGCTGTTTCACTTGTGGAGTGACCGTATTTTTATATGTGTAGACCGATGTTCTTGCGGTAAACCGTGAAATCACGGTGGAGCAGGCGATTTTAGCTCAATTTCAAGGCTGTCCTATCAAATCTTAGCGTTAGTCCTTAACCCATATTCAATTTTTAAAAGCTGTCAAAAGACGGCTTGTTTGCTATACCCTCTTAATGTTATTGGCTTGTTTTAGTTTATATTTCAACCTTTACCAACCGCCCCTATAGTTTTACAAGGGTCAGTTGGTAACAGCATAAACAGCCATGTCGCTGCTGCAAAATTATTATAATGTATCTGCTATTGCCTTTAAGTTTGC
>JAATEU010000026.1 GCA_015655565.1 Clostridiales bacterium | reverse complement strand
GCAATTACTAAAGACATCAGCTTGTCGGTACACTAGGCCGCTGGCAACAGCGGCCTTTCAAACGACATAGAGTTAGCAAAAACCTTGATTAATTTAGGCTTGCAGACGTTGCAGTCAGCCTTTCAAACGACATAGAGTTAGCAAAAACTAACGCAGGAAAGGAGTTTCAACATGAAAAATCAAGAAAAACAAAAGGAGGGACTTCCCCGTCTTTTAGAACTGGCAATGGCCCACAAGGGGCTGATGTGTATGGCAATTTTACTCGCCATTCTATCGGCCGTCGCCTCTTTTATCCCCTACCTGGCAATTTACAAAGTTATACAAAATATTGTATCTGTTTACCCGGATTTCAGCCAACTAAATCAGACGGAAGTTTTATGGGCGGGTGGAACTGCGCTGCTTGGTGTATTTGCCAATGTTGTCCTTTATCTGGCTGCTTTGGCCCTTTCACACATTGCTGCATACGGAACAATCTGCCAGTTGAAAACAGATTTTGTTTCCCATCTGGCTATGCTTCCTTTAGGCTTCCACATAAACACCGGCAGTGGACGCCTGCGTAAAATTATGGATGATAACATTGAAGGATTAGAGAGTTTTATCGCCCATGATTTACCGAATACAGTAGCTGCTTTTGTTTCTCCTCTTGTAATGCTGGTGTTGGTTTTTGTTGTAGACTGGCGATTTGGATTGATGGTATTACTTGGAATTATCTGTGTGTTTATTCTACAGGGAAGCACAATGGGAGGGAAAAAGACGGAAAACTTGATTAAAGAGTATCAGGCTGCGCTGGAAGATATGGCCGGAGCATCCGTAGAATATGTCAGAGGAATATCTGTGGTAAAAGCCTTTGGTCAGACTACTTTTTCTTTTAAGCGGTTATCCGATGCCATTAAACGCTACACAGCGTCAGTTATCCCCTATTCTCTCAGCCAGGAAAACATGAGTGCTTCGTTACAAACAGCTTTGAATAATATTTATTTGTTTTTAATTCCAATGGGAATTTGGATTGGCGGTCATACAAGCGACTACAAAACATTTGTTTCCACCTTCATTTTCTATCTGATTTTTGTGCCGGCCATTGCGACAATCCTGATGAAAGTCCTCTATGTTATGGTAAATGCACAGCAGAGCGCCATGCTGGCAGGAAGGATGGACGAGGTTCTTGGGGTGCCAAAACTTCCCGAGCCGGAACAGCCGAAAACGCCGCAATCTTATGAAGTGTGTTTCGAGCATGTTACGTTCCGATACGAAAAAGCTTCAAAACAGGCCGCATTAGAAAATGTTTCCTTTACCGCAGAGCCGGGTAAAGTCACTGCGGTTGTGGGACCATCCGGCGGAGGAAAAAGTACCATTGCAAATCTGATTCCACGCTTTTATGACGTGGATTCAGGCAGTATTTCTATTGGGGGTATAGATATCCGGCAGGTGTCTATGGAAACCCTGATGGATAAAGTGAGTTTTGTTTTTCAGGATACCTATTTGTTTAAGCAAAGCATTTTAGAAAATATCCGCATGGGCAGACCGGGCGCAGCAAAAGAAGAAGTCATCAGTGCTGCAAAGGCGGCCCAGTGTGATGAATTTATTTCGGCCCTGCCAGATGGGTATGATACGGTTTTTGGAAAAAGCGGAACCTACTTCTCGGGCGGAGAAATGCAGCGTATTTCTATCGCAAGGGCAATTTTGAAAGATGCTCCTATCTTAGTTCTTGACGAGGCGACCGCATTCAACGATCCGGAAAATGAAAATTTAATTCAACAAGCCCTTCAAGTATTGATGGCAGATAAGACAGTTATTATGATTGCCCACCGCCTTTCTACTGTCAAAGGTGCTTCGCAGATTCTTGTGATGGATGGCGGCCATCTGGTTCAGAGCGGAATACATGAGCAGTTAATTCAAAGTGGCGGCCGTTATCGTGAATTGTGGAACCGTTATTCAGAAGCACTTAGCTGGAAATTGGAGCAAGGAGGTAGTGCAAATGCGTAAGTTAAAACGATTATTTGGTTTATCAAAGAAGGGATACATAGATTTGAAAAAAGGCGTTCTGGCCTGTGTTATCACAAATTTATCCCTTATGCTGTCCGTTGCTGTTACCATAGGAATTTTTGCAGAGGTGCTTCGCCCGCTAACTGGTGGACAGATTTCATGGACAAAGATGTGGCTTTTGTTTTTAGGTGGGATTGTTGCAGCAGTTATTACGTTTCTTTGCAGTAAGAATGATTACAGGCATACTTATGTGTCCTGCTATTCTACAGCAGAGGAATCCCGTATACAGATTGCGGAAACTGTGCGCCGGCTTCCCATGCGTGTTTTTGATTCCAAAGATTTATCAGAGCTTACAACCAATATGATGAATGACTGTGAGATTATCGAACACGCTATGAGCCATGTGGTGCCACCCTTGCTGTCTAACGGGATTTCCTGCACGATTATCTGTGCGGTTCTGGCCGTCTTTGACTGGCGCATGACGCTGGCAATATTTTGTACTCTCCCGGTATCTTTTCTTGTTTTGTTTGGCAGTCGGAAACTGCAGGATAAGCTCAATAGCAAACAGGTAGAGGCAAAGCTGAAAGCCTCGGAAGAAACACAGGAATATCTGGATGGCATCAAACTAATAAAAGCCTTTCATCTGGACGGTGAAAAATTTACAGCACTGCGGGATTCGTTTCAGAACTTGAAGCGTCAATCCATTCAGACAGAACTCGGCTGCGGTATTTTTTCCTCCGGCGCACAGTTTATCCTTCAAGCCGGCGTTGGTATTGCCGTATTTGTAGGAACTTATTTGCTTACGGAAGGAAAAATTGAATTGATACCGCTCTTGCTTTCACTGGTACTGGCAACAAGAATTTATGGGCCGATTTTAAGTGTGCTGACGATTCTTTCTATGATGTTCCGTATGCTGACAGCAACACAGAGAGTCCGGGAACTGATGGAAATTCCTGTTATGACAGGAAACAAAGACACTCCTGTTACACACTTTGATATTGAATTTGACCATGTGACTTTTCGTTACCGTGATACAGACATTCTAAAAAACGTAAGTTTTCATATTCCAGAAGAAAAGATTACGGCTCTTGTAGGCCCGTCTGGCAGCGGAAAGAGTACAACCGCAAAGCTCATAGCGAGGTTCTGGGATGTAAACAGTGGAAAGATAATGGTAGGCGGCGTAGATGTGAAAACCCTTGACCCGGATTATCTTATGACAAAAATGGCATTTGTTTTTCAGGATGTTATTCTGTTCTCCGATACAGTAATGAATAATATTCGCATTGGTAATCTGAACGCAACAGATGAAGAAGTATTTGCAGCGGCAAAGGCTGCCTGCTGTGATGAATTTATTTCACGGCTGCCGGACGGCTATCATACCATGCTCGGAGAAAACGGAAATACTCTTTCAGGCGGAGAGAGACAGCGTATTTCCATTGCGAGGGCGCTTTTGAAAGATGCTCCTGTTATTCTGCTGGATGAGGCAACAGCGTCCCTTGACCCGGAAAATGAAGTTTTTGTTCAACAGGCACTTTCTCGGTTGATTGCCGGAAAAACTGTGTTAGTTATCGCTCACAGGCTGCGTACCATATCACAGGCAGAACAAATTATTGTATTGAAGGATGGCCGTATAGCAGAAAGTGGAGTACATAACGGATTGGTCGAGAAAAAAGGGTTGTATCAAAAACTCTATGCCCTTCAAAAAGAGAGTCTTGGTTGGAGCGTTTAGCCGTCTCAATAAATTTTCAGAGTTTCGCAAAGGACTAAATGTCAGTGAAGAATTGTCCGCTGCGGCACTTTGCCGAGGATTGGATGCTCCCGGAAAACATACTTGCCTTTGTAAAATCGGGAAGGCATCCAACAATTAAAGCACTTTTTTAGTTAAGGTGTGGAGGGTGACACAATGAATTGGTCATAGAATTACTACATAAACAAATTTTAACTTTATGTGGTTTCGTGCATTACCTCGTGTAGTTTTCTGATTATAATCTTATGTACAATTAAGAACAGTTTTTCTTATAGATGTGAATACAGAAAAGAACCATATTCTCTCCAAAGAACAATTCGCTTTATGCTCATTCGGAACAGTAATCTTTTCGAAGCAAAGCATACCAAGATGCGTCGCATATTCCCTGATTGTTTATATCTGATTCTTTTAATGTACCTTCATATTTAAGACCGCATTTTTCCATTACTTTTCCTGAATAAGGGTTTCGTGGATCATGCCGAGATTCAATACGGTTAACTTTCACCTCATCCATTAAGTATTTTATTACAGCAGAAAATGCTTCCGATGTTATACCCTTATTCCACCATTGCCTTCCTATGCAGTAACCAATGTGAACATACTCGACATTATCATTATAACAAACTACTCCAATAGATCCAATAACTTGTCCGAACTCTTTTAATTCGATTCCCCAATTATACGTACTTGGCTGAGAATAGCCGTTAATCAGAGATTCGATGTATCTCTTTGAAACTTCAATATTTTTATGGGCAAGCCACGTAAGATATTTTGTGACTTCACTATCGCTGGCCCAATTATTAAACATATCCTGTGCATCGTTAATTATAAAACGACGCAATATAAGCCGTTCGGTTTCGAGCGTTTTTGTTCCCAAGTGATTCATTTTGCTGTACCTCCGTAAATAGTAAATAATCAAAAGAAACATGTATATTCTACCATATAAATGCAAAGAAGCCAACTGCTACAGCAATAGACTTCTTTCGATAAAAATTCTGTATCATTAGGTCAAAATAGATGCATAGCATTTCTTATAAAGAAATAATGATTTATAGTTAAAACCATGAAGGGGATAAACTCAGTCTTATTTTTGTTTTATGTTTTTTTCAGAAAATCAATGATATTTATCTGCTTAATACCGTCTTCATTCATAGGAACCTCATCCATAGAGATTATAAATTTAGGATAGTGGTCGTTTATCTTCAGGAGAGGAGCAATCTCTCTTGAAAAAGTCGTAGGATCAAGAACACTTGCAGCGACCTGATAATAAATTTTATCACCGCCTGATTCTGCAATAAAATCAATTTCCAGGTCTCCAACCTTGCCGATGTTTACAGTATATCCCCTGCGGATCAGTTCCAGGTATACAATATTTTCCAGCATATGACCGATGTCGGTATTTTTATCACCGACCAGCAGTCTGCGAAGCCCTACATCCACAAGATAATATTTTTCCAGCGACTTCAAGTGCTGTTTGCCCTTCACATCATAGCGGCCTGCTTTATATAGAACGAAAGATTCCATCAGGTTTTTGATATAGTTCTCCACAGTAATTGATGTGGTTTTTCTTCCAAAAGAGGTAAGGCTGTCCGCAATTTTCTTAGAGGAAACAATATTTCCGACATTATAGAACAGAAATTTTATCACACTTTCCAAAAGTGAAACATCCTGAACTTTTTTTCGTGCAACAATATCCTTTAGCAGAACCGTATTATATATGCCGGACAAATAGTCCTTGCGGATATCATCATCTGTGATTTGTGCAGCATAGGGAAACCCACCATTGCGGAAATATGCATTCCATGCATCTCTGCGGTCACCGCCTGCAAGTTCATAGTACTCTGCAAAAGAAAGCGGAAGCATTTGAATTTCGATATATCTGCCGGAAAGCAGGGTTGCAAGTTCTCCTGACAGCATATTTGCCTTGGATCCCGTAATATATACATCAACATTTTCTTTTATGAAAAGTGAGTCTACAGCCTTTTGAAAGTTCGAAACTTCCTGAACTTCATCCAGAAATACGTAAGTCATTTTTCCCTGAATAAGCCGTTCCGTAACATAAGCGTATAAGACTTTGTAATCAAGCAGATGTTCATATGCCACATCTTCAAAGTTAATGGAAATGATTTGAATGCTGTCAACACCAATTTCATTCAGGTAATCACGAAATTGCATGAGAAGCGTAGACTTCCCACAGCGGCGAACGCCTGTTACAACCTTGATAATCTGTTTATCTTTCATTTTTTTCAGTTTTTCAAGATACTGTTGTCTTAGAACCATTTCAATCACCTCACGGATATCATACTATAAAAATTCTTTTAAATCAAGAAGTTTTAATTTTAAACTATAAAAACCTGATGAAATTAAGTCATTTTCATACTTAATGCTAATAGTATATCGGTTTTGGAGGCAACTATACCGAAATTAAATAAACAAATTTCTGGTGATCGGCAATGCTCTGAACAAAAGCTCCTCTGATGACCGGACAGGAATAATTGAAAACCGAGCGTACCGCAAACATTCGTTGCGGTCAACGGATAATCGTATGGTATAATGGAGCCGATGTGATACCCAATGAAATAGGAGCTTAAAACATAGACCAGGAATACGCCTGCAAATATGGAAATGTATTTTATGCCGGCCTTTGAAAATTTCCCCCTTAAACCAAAATCAAGTTGTGCCACTTTATGCGCGACAAAGATTGCAATCCCCGCAATCAGTATCTGAATGATATGATGAACGGAAATATAAGCAAAGGTATCATCGGCATCTATTTTGCTGAAATCAAATAACTGAGCAATCCCATGTCCGGTTTTACTGGCTATCTGTTGAAACACAAACAAAGCAATAAATGCAATAATCAAATGAGATAATGATTTTTTTACAGTGCCTTCCGATTGCATAAACACCTCTAATATAAATAAGCTTTTGTCCATCATAGCATAAAAAATCAGAATAAAAAAGATCTGTTCAGCATCTTTTTTACCCTGATAACTGTGGTGGAAGCAGTTAGATTCGAACTCACGGGCCGATTTCCAATTTATCAAATTTCATAATTAATGCTGGAAATTTCAAATACTCCTTTTTCCCCTATCAGAATTTATTTGTATATATATGGAGAAATATAATGACTTGTAACTTTATGTAATAATGATTTAAAGAAATCTTAATTAAAAAGCCTAAAAATAAACACTTTTTTGTGTTACAATCATATTAGAGATTTATCTTAATAAAAAAATAAATAATTTAAAATTAAAGAAGGTGTAATATGGCTGAGAAAATACTAAATAATAAAAGTAAAATGGTGAGTAAAAATAAGAAAAATAAAGTGATGAAACGATTGCTTTATGTAGGTGTAGGGGTATTATCGCCTTTACTTATTCTATATTTATTCTTTTCCTTTTATTATAATAACCATTTTTACAGTAACACGGTTATCAATGGTGTAAGTGCATCAAATATGACGGAGAATCAAGCGGAAGAGGCTATTACTGCGCAGACGAAATCTTATTTTATAGTATTGGAAGGGAGAAATGACGTATCGGATTCGATTTATGGTGAAGATATTGGTTTACACACTGTTTTTGACGGAAATATAAAGGATCTGTTAGCTGCTCAAAATAGTTTTGCATGGCCGCTCTCTTTATTTAAGTCCCATGAATTGAAAATAAATACCATGCTTGAATATGATGAGTCTTTGCTGAAAAAATATTTTGCTGAACTAAAATATTTTGATGAAGCAAATATTGCGGAACCTGAAAATGCCCATATTTCAGAATATAGCAATAATGGCTACGAGATAGTGCCGGAAACCCCCGGAGCAAAGGTAAACGAAGACAAACTGTATGAAACAATTAAAAAATCAGTTGTATCTTTAGTGCCTTCCTTATCCTTGGAGGAAGAAGGATGTTATGAAGAACCGGAGATTAATTCACAATCTCCTGAATTAATTGAAGCATTGGAGGAAATGAATAAAATAGCAGGTACTAAGATTACCTATGAATTTGGGGATGATACTGAAATTTTAGATGGCAGCCGGATTAGTAAATGGCTTTCTGTTGATGACGATTATACGGTGAATTTAAATGCGGACGGCGTGAAAGAGTATGTAGATTACATAGGAAAGACGTATAATTCTTTTGGAAGGGTCCGTACTTTCCAGACTTCTTACGAAAAGGTATTGCAAATTAAAGGCGGTGACTATGGCTGGTGGCTAAACAGAATAAAGGAAGTGTCTGAGATTACGGAATTAATTCTTAACGGGGAACAGCTGGTACGGGAGCCTGCCTATTATCAGACGGCACAGCAATATGGGCAGGACGATATAGGAAATACCTACGTAGAAGTAAATTTAACGGCGCAGCATCTGTTTTTCTATAAAGAAGGTGAACTTATTGTGGAAGCGGACTTTGTGTCCGGCAATCTTTCTAAAGGTTGGGGGACTCCTACAGGTACTTATCCTGTTCAATATAAGGAAAATGATGCCACCCTGACCGGAGAAGATTATTCGACCCCGGTAAAATACTGGATGCCCTTTAATAGCAATATCGGTTTCCACGATGCGCCCTGGCGCAAGGAATTTGGTAAGGATCTCTATAAAAAAGGCGGATCTCACGGCTGTATTAACATGCCTCCGGCTGCAGCAAAAAAAATGTTTGAAAATATCAGCAGGGGAGTAGCGGTTGTAGTATATGAACTGGAAGGGACAGAAAGTATTGATAAAGAAGAGAAGGAAAATACTATAGAAACAACTGCTGACAGGTAAGCTGGCATTCTATTGTTTTTGTGAACAGTACACAAATCGGACCCCTCATTTTTTGTGACATTTGTTGTGATACTATAAAAATTAAATAATTCATTGACTTCATACTTTTATGTGCTATACTTTATCGCAAGCAAGGGAACTTTGAAAACTCCCTTGCTTTTTTGTTTATCTAAGAATTGTTTGACAGGAGGAATGCATTATGAAGATGATACACGCAATTGTCCGTACGGAAAAGTCACCGGAAGTATTGTCTGCGTTGAAAAACCAGGGATATCTTCCCGCCACTAAAATGGATGTACTGGGAAGAGGCAGGCAGCGTGGCTTAAAATCAGGTGCCGTTTATTATGACGGAATTCCGAAAGATAATATTTATACCGCAGTTCCGGATAATGTAACGGATGAAGTTATTGATATTATTGTGAAAGCTGCAAAGGTTGGGGAGGGCAGGAATGGTGACGGGAAAATTTTTGT
>JAATEU010000207.1 GCA_015655565.1 Clostridiales bacterium | reverse complement strand
GGACAGGTACCGGTAAGTTTATGTGAATAGGAGCCGAAAATGAAGCAAAATCGAATATTGATGATAACCGGCGGGAACCTGTCGATGGGATTTGTACGGGAGTATCTTAAAAGCAAAAAGTTTGATACCGTAATAGCTGTTGACAGCGGCCTGGTTTCTGCCGGGGAACTGGGAATTCCGATTCATTATATCGTTGGTGATTTTGACTCTGTTCCCCGTGAACTGTTGGAATATTACCGGTCAGGCAATCATTCCGTCACCATAATAGAGTACAGCCCGGTTAAGGATGCAACCGATACCCATCTTGCAATTGATTTGTGTATGGAACTGAAAGCGGACGAAATTGTTATATTGGGGGCAACCGGAAGCCGTATTGACCATATGCTTGCTAATATACATTTATTATATATACTGTTGAATAAGAATATTAAAGCCTGCCTGATAGATGAACATAATAAAATATATCTGATCAATCATAATACCACCATATATAAAAATCAGCTGCATGGACCATTTATATCCCTCCAGCCCTTCACGGAAACAGTATCGGAAGTGACGCTAAAGGGCTTTAAATATCCATTGACGGAGCGGGATTTATTTTTGGGAGACAGCTTAGGAATTAGTAATGAGGTTATTGATGAACAGGCTGATATTTTGCTGGAAGCAGGAATTCTTATTGTAATTGAAGCAAAAGACTGAAAGGAAGACACTTATGAAATTAGGTATAGTAGGTTTACCGAATGTAGGAAAGAGCACATTGTTTAATTCACTGACAAAGGCCGGGGCGGAATCTGCCAATTATCCTTTTTGCACAATAGATCCCAATATAGGAATTGTACCTGTGCCGGATGAAAGGCTGCAGGTTTTAGGGGATTTATACCATTCTGAAAAAGTGGTTCCGGCAGCCGTTGAGTTTGTGGATATTGCCGGTTTGGTAAAGGGGGCTTCCAAAGGAGAAGGGCTGGGAAATCAATTTTTGTCCAATATCAGGGAGGTGGATGCAATCGTCCATGTAGTAAGGTGCTTTGAGGATAGCAACATCATACATGTAGACGGCTCCATTAATCCTTTACGGGATATTGAAACCATTAATCTTGAATTAATCTTTTCAGATATGGAGATACTGGAAAGAAGAATTGCCCGTACGTTAAAGGGGTCTAAGAATGATAAGGCCCTTGCAAAGGAATTGGATTTATTGGGACATTTAAAAGCTCATCTGGAAGCCGGCAACCCGGCAAAAAGTTTTGCGGCAGGTGATGAAGAAGAACTCGTATTAATCAAAGAATATAATTTATTGACCTGGAAGCCGGTTATTTATGCGGCAAATGTGAAGGAAGAGGAGCTTCTAGAGGAGGGAGCCGGTAATCTGCTGGTGGACAAGGTAAAGGAATTTGCTGAAAAAGAACATTCGGAAGTATTCGTAATCTGTGCACAGATTGAACAGGAAATTGCGGAACTTGATGACGAGGAGAAAAAGATGTTCTTAGAGGATATGGGATTAAAGGAATCCGGTTTGGAAAAGTTAATCCGTGCCAGTTATCATATATTGGGCCTAATCAGTTATTTAACAGCCGGGCCGAAGGAAACAAAGGCATGGACCATTGTAAAAGGAACGAAGGCACCGCAGGCTGCAGGAAAAATCCATACCGATTTTGAAAGAGGTTTTATACGTGCGGAAATAGTTAATTACTCCAATCTTTTGGAATGTGGAAGCTATAATGCGGCAAAAGAAAAAGGTCTGGTGCGGTCGGAAGGTAAAGAATATGCAGTTCAGGACGGCGATGTTGTTTTATTCCGTTTTAATGTATAAGAAAGTGGTGAATGAATATGGCAATAAGTGCGGCTACAAGTATTTGGTTTCCCAATTTAGGCATTGAATTAAAAAATGTCGGGTCTTCTGTTCAGGTATTTGGGTTTGAAATTGCTTATTATGGAATCGTAATAGCATGCGGAATGGTTATTGGGTACCTGGTAGCGGAATGGCAGGCCAAGAGAACCGGGCAGAATAAAGACTTATATCTGGATTTAGCTTTATATGGCATTTTATTATCCGTAATTGGTGCAAGGATTTTTTATGTTGTCTTTAACTGGGATGAGTTTATGGATAATCCGATACAGATTTTTAATATAAGAAATGGCGGGCTGGCGATATATGGCGGAATAATAACAGCTATACTGACAGGTTTTGTATATGCGAAAATCAAGAAAGTTTCCTTTGGACTTTTAGCCGATACAGGCTGTTTGGGTTTAATAACCGGCCAGATTATCGGAAGATGGGGCAATTTTTTTAACCGGGAGGCTTTTGGCAAATATACCGATAACCTGTTTGCCATGCGTTTAGATATCAGGGATGTGAGCAGTGACTACACGGCTTCCGTTTCTTACGTGACAGAGAAGTATGCCGGTAAGCCCGCCGCTTTAAAGAAGATTATGGAAATCAGGGACAATCCTGTTATCATGGATGGTATTACGTATATTCAGGTTCATCCGACCTTTCTATACGAATCGGTCTGGAATTTATGTGTTTTGCTCCTGTTGATTATATATTCAAAGCATAAAAAATTCAATGGTGAAATATTCTTATTATACCTGGCAGGTTATGGATTAGGCAGGCTATGGATAGAAGGTTTAAGAACGGATCAGCTGTTTTTGTGGAATACTTCAATAGCTGTTTCCCAGCTGCTGTCTGCTTTTTTGGTTATATTTGCGGGAGCCGTCCTGATATTGAAACGGATTGCCATAAAAAAATCACTTTTAAAAAAGAAATAAATTAATTCAAACGGGGAATAGGACTAAAGGCCTATTCCCTGTTATTTTGCCTACATATTGACAGAATTTGTTTGATTTTTATATTTTTTACAATATATTGTATATTATATGCATAAAGATACAAGCGGTATTTTTTACCAATCAGAGCTTGTATTTTTTTTTATGCGGAAGTACTTGATAAATTCCCTAAAGTAGTATAAAATGTCATTAGAAGTGGAGCAAAGTGGAGTGAAGTGGTGGCAAGTGGCAGACGGGCGGTGGAATTTATGTTCATGGGTGAATACAATCATTCGATTGATACCAAGGGAAGAATAATTATACCATCCAAGTTCAGAGAAGCTTTAGGTGAAGAATTTGTTGTTACCCAAGGTTTAGATGGCTGTTTATTTGTGTATCCTGATGATGAATGGATGAACTTCATCACTCAGCTTAAAAATCTCCCCGGCAGTAAGGAAGCAAGACAATTACAGCGTTATTTTATGGCTGGTGCTGCTGCCTGTGAAGTGGACAAGCAGGGAAGAATATTAATTCCGAACAAATTAAGGGAGCAGGCTGCTTTGGAAAAGGATATCATATTTGTGGGAGTCTTAAGCAAAATAGAAATCTGGAGCAAAGAAAGATGGGAAAGCAATAATGATTACAAGGATATGGATCAGATTGCGGAACATATGTCTGAATTTGGTCTAAGCTTTTAGGGGGAATTTCAGTGGACACTTTAGCAGGTAATTTTAATTTTAAACACAAACCCGTACTTTTAGATGAAACAATTAAATTGTTAAATATAAAGCCTGACGGGTTCTATGTAGATGGGACCTTAGGCGGCGGCGGACATTCCTATGAAGTATGCCGCAGGCTGGGACCAAAAGGAAGATTAATAGGAATGGATCAGGATGAAGCAGCAATCAGGGCAGGCAGTGAAAGACTGAAAGAATTTCAGGACAAGGCAACCATAGTCAGAAGCAATTATTCAGATATGAAGCGGATTCTTCCTGAACTGGGAATTAGCAAGGCGGATGGGATTTTACTTGACTTAGGTGTTTCTTCTTATCAATTGGATACACCGGAACGGGGTTTTTCCTATAAAGAAAATGCACCTCTGGATATGCGGATGGATACAAGATATGACAGAACGGCAAAAGATATCGTAAATGGGTACGGCGAATTTGATTTATACCGGATTATCAGGGATTATGGTGAAGATAAATTTGCCAAAAACATAGCCAAGCACATTGTGCGGGTGCGGAAAGAAAAACCGATAGAAACTACGGATGAGCTGACAGAAGCCATTAAAGCGGCAATTCCGATGAAACTACGGATAAATACAGGCCATCCCGCTAAGAAAACCTTTCAGGCCATTCGGATTGAATTAAACAGGGAATTAGAAGTTTTAAGTAAATCTTTGGAGGACATGATCGGATTGTTAGCGGAAAATGGAAGGTTATGTATGATAACCTTT
>JAATEU010000024.1 GCA_015655565.1 Clostridiales bacterium | reverse complement strand
TACGGAAGCAAAATCAATTCTGGTGGAACATAATTTGAGATTGGTTGTCTACATAGCAAAGAAATTTGACAACACCGGGGTCGGGGTTGAAGATTTGATCTCAATCGGAACAATTGGTTTAATTAAAGCAATTAATACCTATAATCCGGATAAGAATATTAAATTGGCGACTTATGCATCAAGATGTATTGAGAATGAAATCTTAATGTATTTAAGAAGGAATAATAAAACAAAACTGGAAGTATCCATTGACGAACCCCTGAATGTGGATTGGGACGGCAATGAATTGCTGTTATCCGATATACTGGGAACGGAAGAGGATGTCATTTATAAAAATATTGAAGAAGAAGTAGACCGGAAACTTTTAGGTAAAGCTTTGTCAAAGCTTAGCGAAAGGGAAAGGATCATTGTCCAGCTCCGTTTTGGTTTAAATACGGAAGACGGAAATGAACGTACACAAAAGGAAGTTGCTGATTTATTAGGAATATCACAATCCTATATATCCAGGCTGGAAAAGAAAATTATAAAGCGCTTAAAGAAAGAAATGTTAAGACTGGAATAATTTTTGCAAAGTTAGAAAAAAGGAAATTATTACATCTTCTTTTATCGTATAAAGAGAACCCAAATAGTGAATCATTTATTTATGTAAATAATGATTTGGGAGGTTTCAATATGGCTCTTTATAAGGTAGAAATATGCGGTGTAAATACATCAAAATTACCGTTACTGAATAATAGCGAAAAGGAAGAATTATTCAAGCGTATATTAAAGGGGGATAAAGAAGCAAGGGAATTATATATAAAAGGGAATCTTCGTTTAGTACTTAGTATTATACAACGTTTTTCCAACAGCAATGAAAATGTGGATGATTTATTTCAGATAGGCTGTATTGGACTGATGAAGGCAATTGATAATTTTGACATTAACCAGAATGTAAAATTTTCAACTTACGCCGTACCTATGATTATCGGAGAAATCAGACGATATTTAAGAGACAATAATAGTATCCGCGTAAGCCGCTCCCTTCGTGATACTGCCTATAAAGCAATCTATGCCAAAGAAGCTTTGCTGAAAAAGAATGATAAAGAGCCTACCGTGTGTGAAATTGCGGATGAAATCGGTATGAGTAAAGAAGATATTGTATTTGCCCTGGATGCAATACAAAGTCCCGTATCTCTTTATGAACCGGTGTATTCAGAGGGCGGGGACACCTTATATATCATGGATCAGGTCAGTGACAAAAAAAACAAAGAAGAGAACTGGGTGGAGGAGATTTCTTTAAAAGAAGCCCTGTCTAAGCTCTCGGAACGGGAAAGAAATATAATTGAACTCCGGTTTTATGAAGGAAAGACACAGATGGAAGTTGCCAAAGAAATATGTATTTCCCAAGCGCAAGTCTCACGGCTTGAAAAATCAGCATTAAAAAGCATGAAAAACTATTTAAGCCAGTAAATAATAAATCAAAGTTAAGGATTATGAATATGCCATTTTACAGGTTTGGTTTTTTGATGTGGAAAATCCAAACCTGTTATATTGTGAACCGGCTGTTATATTGTGAACCGGCTTTTATATTGTGAACCGGCTTTTATATTGTGAACCGGTCGTTATATTGTGAACCGGCTGGATTTACAGGAAGGCTGATTTAATCAAAACTTTTTCTATATCGATATCTACAAGGATGACATCCGCACCGATTTGTCTTATACAGCCGTAATCTATTACATATTCGTGATCCCTGCCTAGAATACCCCATATTTTACATGGCCCCGGCACAATAATCCGTAATATTATTCCCGTATGTATATCAAACTCTAAATCACATACATACCCCAGTCTTTCCCCATCTCTGCAGTTAATGACTTCTTTTTGCTTTAATTCACACATTCTCATATTGCAAAACCTCACTGGATATGTTCGGAAACTGCATTTATTAATTAATATATGTTTGTGGGCATGGATATATGCCAGGACAAACGCAGGAAAGAGGATTCTGCGTTTGTCCCGGATATCTATAGAAAATGACTTGACCAATTGGTAAAACTTCAATATAATCGAGCTATAGACTACTAATCAATGCAGAATCCAAAGTACACTTGCGATGTGCAGGAAAGAGGTAAAAATGAAGTGTCCATTTTGCGGAAAAGAAAATACCCGGGTTATTGATTCAAGGCCTGCAGATGATAACAGCTCCATTCGAAGAAGGCGTCAATGTGATAAATGCTCCAAAAGATTTACAACCTATGAAAAGGTTGAGGCAATACCGCTGGTAGTTATAAAGAAGGATAATAACAGGGAACCCTATGACCGTTCCAAAATTGAGGCGGGTGTATTCCGTTCCTGCCATAAACGGCCCATATCCGTAGATCAGATTAATGCTCTTGTAGACGAGGTGGAAAATGCTATATTTAATCTGGAAGAAAAAGAAGTTCCCAGTTCCATGGTTGGCGAAATAGTAATGGATAAATTAAAGGAACTGGATCCGGTGGCATATGTCCGGTTTGCATCTGTTTATCGTGAATTTAAAGATGTGAATACTTTTATGAATGAATTAAAAAAAATTTTAGATAATTAAACTAATATAATTTAAAACTTGTAAGCTGTTCTCAACTTTGCTATACTAAGTTAGGATGATGCTTCTTTCATTGAGGAGAGACAATGAAAGGAGTTACTATAAATATGTACAGCAAAGCACTTAGTGCGGCCGTAAATGGAATAGACGGCGTAATCGTAACTGTTGAAGCTGATGTCAGTGACGGGCTGCCAATATTTGAACTGGTAGGTTTCCTGGGTTCCGAGGTAAGGGAAGCCAGGGAACGCGTACGGATATCCTTAAAGAATTCAGGTTACCGTCTGCCTGCGAAAAGAATTACGGTTAATTTGTCTCCGGCAGACCTTCGCAAAGAAGGTACTGCCTTTGATCTTCCTATTGCAATCGCAATTTTAACCGCCTTCGGTTATATCCCCCAGGAAAATCTTGATAAAACCTTATTCATTGGTGAAGTGAGCTTAAACGGAGAAATGAATAAGGTCAGTGGTGTACTTCCAATTGTTTATACTGCATTCAGGCAGGGATTTGCCAGATGCATTGTTCCGGTTGACAATGTGAGGGAAGGAGCAGTAGTACAGGGTATTGATGTATACGGAGTGAAGAATTTACAGGAAGCTGTGAAGTTTTTAAATAATGAAAGTATCCTGGAACCCTATTATATCAAAAAAGAAGATTTGTTTTTCCACGAGGAGGAAGAGGATGAACTGGATTTTTCCGATGTAACGGGTCAGGAAATTGCAAAAAGGGCAATCGAAATTGCGGCTTCCGGAATGCATAATATCCTTATGGTAGGACCTCCGGGAGCCGGTAAAACAATGCTTGCAAAACGGATACCTACTATCCTCCCGGAACTTGCCTTTGAAGAAAGCTTAGAAATATCAAAAATCTACAGTGTATCAGGTCTTTTAAATAATAGCAGGTCTTTGATTCAAAAAAGGCCTTTCCGGTCGCCTCACCACACCATAACGGCTGCTGCCCTGGCAGGCGGCGGCAGAATTCCTGTTCCGGGTGAGATAAGCCTTGCCCATCTTGGCGTCCTGTTTCTGGACGAATTTCCTGAGTTTAGCCGTAATACCATAGAAATTTTAAGGCAGCCCCTGGAAGAAAATGAAGTTACAATAGCCAGACTTCAGGGGACATACCGGTATCCGGCCGATTTTATGCTGGTTGCCGCCATGAACCCTTGTTCCTGCGGACATTACCCCGACCGGAACAAATGTAACTGTTCACCGAATCAGGTAAAACGTTACCTGGGAAGAATAAGCAGACCTTTGTTGGACCGTATTGACATATGCATTGAAGCACTACAGGTAAATTACAAGGAGTTAAAAAGCAATAAACCGGACGAGACGTCAGGAAATATCAGGAAAAGAGTAATGAAAGCCAGAAATATTCAGTTAAACCGTTACAAAGATGAAAATTTTTATTTTAATTCCCGGTTAACCCCAAAAACAATGAGCCAATACTGTAAACTGGGGAAAAAGGAACAAATGCTGTTGGAGAAAGCCTTTACTAAGTTGAATTTAAGCGCGAGGGCTTACCACCGGATACTGAAAGTATCAAGGACAATAGCAGATTTGGAGGAATCGGAGATTATTATGGAAAAGCATCTTAGTGAAGCCATCTGTTACAGAAGTCTTGACAAAAAATACTGGGAAGAGTAAAGAAAATCCGAGATTGAATGTTTAGAAAAGAGGATACTATGACGAGAAAAGAATATTGGTTTTGGTTATGCAATTTGGAACAGATTGGTTTAAAAAAGATACGGGCGATTTTAGATTATTATGAAACACCGGAACAGGTCTTTCATGAAAGAGGCAAAGGGTTGGACCGGATAAATTTATTAACGGCTGCCGATAAAGAATTAATTATAAAAAGCAAAGATTCGGCCGGAATACAGGAAAAATATGCTAAACTTTTAAGCAAGGGCATATATTTTGTTACGAAAGAAGAGGATAATTATCCTTCTAAGCTGCATAATATATATAATCCTCCCTTTGCTTTATATGTAAAAGGTTCATTGCCGAAGGAGGAAACGGCAACCATAGCTGTAGTAGGTGCAAGAAACTGTTCTGATTACGGTAAAGAAACGGCTGAATATTTATCCGGTGAGTTAGCAAGGGCCGGTATACAGATTATAAGCGGATTGGCAAGGGGAATAGACGGTTATGCCCATGAGGGTGCAATTGCGGCCGGAGGAAGTACATATGGCATCCAGGGCTGCGGAGTAGATATCTGTTATCCAAAGGAAAATTTTAATATCTATATGGATATGCAGGAGAAGGGCGGAATCCTATCGGAATATGGTCCCGGCTATTCCCCGAAAGCTTTTAATTTCCCTATGAGGAACCGGCTGATCAGCGGTATGTCCGATGGAATCTTAGTGATAGAAGCCAAGGAAAAAAGCGGGTCTTTGATTACGGCGGATATGGGTCTGGAACAGGGAAAGAACATTTATTCCGTGCCGGGCCGTATTTATGATAGGCTAAGTGCGGGGTGCAATAATTTGATTAAAATGGGCGCGAAACCAGTTACAGGACCGGAGGATATTTTGGAAGACTTTTTCCTGAATTATGAAAATTCTGAAAAGGAATTGAAAAAAAACGATAAATTGCTTGAAACCAAAGAAAAAATAGTGTATGCTAGTTTAAGTTTCTTACCAAAGCATATGAATGAAATTGCTGGAGAGACTAATTTAAGTATAATGGAATTAACGGAAATCCTTATGGATTTAGAACTGAAGAATTATATAAAGCAAATCAGAAAAAATTATTATGTATATATATCTTGAATTGAAAAGAAGTAAAACCAGATAAGGGGAGTGGACATATGTCTAAAAATCTAGTGATAGTGGAATCACCGGCAAAGGCTAAGACAATTAAGAAATTCTTAGGAAATAATTACGAAGTAATTGCCTCGAACGGTCATGTGAGGGATTTGTCCAAAAGCCAGTTGGGAATTGATGTGGAAAATGATTTTGAACCAAAGTATATTACAATCCGCGGAAAAGGGGATTTGCTTGCTAAGATCAGGAAAGAAGTAAAGAAGGCAGACAAAGTTTATCTTGCGACTGACCCTGACCGTGAAGGAGAAGCAATATCCTGGCATTTGTCTAAAACATTAAAACTGGAACCAAATAATTCAAGCAGGATTACCTTTAATGAAATAACAAAGAATGCAGTGAAATCCTCCATTAAGCAGGCCAGGGATATTGACATGAATTTAG
>JAATEU010000282.1 GCA_015655565.1 Clostridiales bacterium | reverse complement strand
GTCCCAATGGAACTACTTTTATTACCCGGAATCTATTTTACAATACACCGGCAAGAAAAAAATTCTTAAAATCCCCTATTACCGAAGCCGGATATATCAGTGACTTAATGGAACGACTGGCAGTATCCCATCCGAATATTTCCTTTAAATTTATCAATAACGGCCAGATTAAGCTTCATACATCGGGTAATAACAATTTAAAGGATATCATATATAATGTTTACGGAAGGGATATTACGGCAAATCTGTTGTTTTTGGAAGGCAGCAGGGAACAGGTATCCATAAATGGTTTTATAGCAAAGCCAATTGTATCCAGAGGCAACCGGAATTATGAGAATTATTTTATTAACGGCCGGTATGTGAAAAGTGCACTGGTAAGTAAAGCAATTGAAGAGGCTTACCGGCCCTATATTATGCTGCACCGGTATCCGTTTACTTCCCTGCATATACGTATTAACACTGAATTAATCGATGTAAATGTTCATCCGGCTAAATTAGAAGTCCGTTTTAAGAATGGAGAAGAATTATACCAGCTTATATACCATACCATTAAAAATGCCCTGGAAGGCAAAGAAATGATACCGGCTGTGGTTTTGATAGAAGAAAAACAAACTGTCAGGGTCGAACAGAAAGTGCCGGAGCCCTTTGAAGAAAAACGCAGGCAGGAATATAATCAGGAATATAATAATAAAATGAACCCTGACAGGGAAGGCTTAAACCACCAGGTCAGTTCTAATATTAATCAGAAATTCAGTCCAAATTATCCCGGCCATAGAAATTCTACTAATGTAGAATCAAACAGAGAAATATTAAATAAAGAAGTGAATAATTTTGCAGAAAATAAGGAAATGATAAGAGAAACAGAAATAGGAAAGCTTCAGGAAGTAATATCTGACGCTCCTTCTTTCGTAAGAGAAGGAATAATTTCTTCCAATAACCAAAAACAGAGTGAAAGTGCTGCGGATACAAAGAATGAAATAATGAAAGAGCCGATTGCAATAGTATCGGATAATACAGAACAATTGTCTTTTATTTCTGAAGAAGCAATGAAAAGCCACCGTATTATTGGACAGTTATTTGCAACCTATTGGATTGTAGAGTTTGGTGACAAGATGTTCTTAATTGACCAGCATGCCGCGCATGAAAAGGTCTTATATGAGAAAATCATGAAAACACTTAAGGAAAAACAATATAATTCCCAGCTTATAGAGCCTCCGATTATTCTCTCCCTTAGTATACGGGAAGAAGAAGCCTTAAAGAAAAATCTTGCGGCTTTGAATAAAATCGGGTTTGAAATTGAAGAATTTGGCGGGAAGGAATATGCGGTCCGTGAAATTCCAAGTGATTTATTCGGGTTAGTGCAATACGAAGTATTGATTGAAATCATTGACGGATTGGTAGAAGAGGTATATAATAATACGCCTGAACTGATATTGCAAAAGATAGCTTCCATGTCCTGCAAGGCAGCCGTAAAAGGGAACCACCGTTTATCCCATGAGGAAGCAGGAGCCTTAATAGAAGAATTATTAACCCTTGAAAATCCTTATAATTGCCCTCATGGAAGACCTGTTATAATATCTATGAGCAAATATGAACTGGAGAAGAAGTTCAAACGAATTGTTTAAACTTTTGCATAACAGGATTATAAAATAAAGGAAAAAAGAAATGAAGAAACCCTTAATTATTTTAACAGGACCAACTGCCGTGGGAAAAACAGAATTGTCCGTTAAACTTGCACAGATTGTCGGAGGAGAAATTATATCGGCAGATTCCATGCAGGTTTATAAATATATGGACATTGGTACTGCTAAAATTACTCCAAATGAAATGTCCGGAATAAAGCATTATCTGATTGATGAATTGGAACCGGATGAGGAATTTAATGTTGTTAAATTTAAAGAATATGCCTTAAAATATATGGATGAAATTTATTCCAGGGGGAAAATCCCGGTTTTTGTAGGCGGAACCGGTTTTTATATCCAGGCCGTTCTTTATGGAATTGATTTTAAGGATAACGGTGAAAATATTTTTTGCCGGGAACAGCTGGAAGTCCTGTATCAGCAAAAAGGTGCCGCATTTCTTCATGGTAAATTAAAGGAAATAGATCCT
>JAATEU010000161.1 GCA_015655565.1 Clostridiales bacterium | reverse complement strand
TATTATGAGACTAGCGCTGCCTTGATAGAAAACGGATTTTATTCCCTCAGCTGTATGAATGTAACCGGAAGAGGCCGCAAGCGTGTAGATTATGTATTGGCTGATAATGAACAGGCTGTGGAAAATGATATGAATCAGATGGCGGCAAAAAAATTGATTGAGATCTATGTGAGGGATGATCAGGTTAATGATCTGGTTAAAGTAATTTTGAAAGTAAATCAGAAAAATCATTCCGGGGATGGAAAGATATTTATTATCCCTGTTGAAAGCGGAACCAGGATCCGTACTGGTGAAACAGGAAATGAAGCGATTATGTAATCAATAATAAGAATGGAAAGGAAGGATGAATTATGGCATTACCTGTTTGGACTTATATTATGAAACCGGGAGAAAAATGGTCCGGAATCATTGGAAAGGGAAAGGAAATACGCTTTACCGCAATGGGGCCGAATGCCAATGTAAGTATGCTGTTGTTTAATGCAAAGGATACCACGGAAAAATATAATATGCCGGATACTTTAAAGCCGCAGCATACTGCTTATTTAACAAAAGGTTATTCGATTTTTTCCGATAACGGACGGGTTATGGCAAGTATTGTTGATGACGGTACAGGCTGGCATGATACCATAACCGGCTGTGTATCAAGGGCGGCAGTTGATAAAAAATATGCCCGGACTGCTTATCAGGAACAGCTGAATGACTGGTACCGGAGCGGGGAAGAAAATTTTCTTGTAGAACTGGTCAGAAATGGAATGACTAAAAAGGATATGACGGCAAACATAAATTTGTTCTCAAAGGTTTACTGCGATGAGGAAGGCGGGCTGAATTATGTGGAAGACAACTGCAGGAAAGATGATTTTGTTACACTTCGTACGGAAATGGACACCCTTTTTATTTTTTCCAATACCCCAAATCCCCTGGATACGGCAAAAGCATATTCTGCACAGCCGGTTAAGCTGGAAGTATTCCGGTCATTGCCTGTCAGTGAATTGGATTATTGTGTGAATCACAGTCCGGAAAGCAGAAGAGCTTTTGAAAATACCTGGGAATATTATTTGTTAATGGAATAGAGTACACCCTGATTTGAGGCGGTGCTGAATCTGCAGGCAGATGTGGCATGTCATGGAATTAAGATAAAAAACAAGCAGCATATCCGAAGCAGGCTTCGTATATGCCATTGAGCTAGGAGGAGAAAAATGGCCGTATTTAATAAAATTTTAAGCAAAAGAAAAATGGAAAATGCTATTTATGATGAGACTGTAAATGCAGGTCATGGATGGATGCGCCTGATTAAAAAGGGGCAGGTATTCCGGATTGTGGATGTTAAAGGAAACCAGGCGGCAGATACAACATTTTTCCGCGGGGAGGATCCGGAAGATCATTATGATGCGGTGGTTACAATAAGAAACCAGAATAATATTTATTTATCCACAGGAACAACGCTTTATTCACAGGATGGAATCGGCCTTATGAAAATAATCGCGGATACCTGTGGGAGACATGATACCCTGGGCGGTTCCTGTTCAGCCCAAAGCAATACCGTCCGTTATTCAAGGGATATACGCCATATGCATAACTGCAGGGATACTTTCATGCTTCAGCTGGCATTAAACCGGGATGGATATGAATATTCCAAAAGAGATTTAAACCCTAATATAAACTTTTTTATGAATGTTCCGGTTACCCCGGAAGGCGGTTTAAAATTTGAGGATGGAGTATCCGCCCCGGGATATTATGTGGAAATGGAGGCATTAACGGATACGGTTGTGTTAATCAGTAATTGTCCCCAGCTTAATAACCCGTGCAATGCATATAATCCGACGCCCATTCGGTTATTAATCTGGGAGGAATAAAAAAGATTGAGAGAATAATGAATATGGAACAAATGAATATTAAATCTTTGCGTAACAGGTATCAGTCCGGCACTATCACACCCCGGCAGCTGATTGATAATATAATGAAAAGAGTCCGGTCAGACGAGGATTACAATATCTGGATTGCTAAACCGGATCTGGGATTTATTCAAAAATACCTTGAGGAATTAAAAACAAAAAATCCGGAAACACATCCCCTTTGGGGTATTCCTTTTGCAATTAAGGACAATATTGATTTAGCCGGTGTAGAAACCACATCTGCATGTCCTGATTATGCCTATATGGCGGAAACGAATTCGGTAGTGGTGCAAAGATTGATAGATGCAGGGGCAATACCAATTGGAAAGACAAATATGGATCAATTTGCAACAGGTTTAGTGGGAACCAGGAGTCCGTACGGGGAGGTACATAATGCCTGGAAACCTGAGTTGATCAGCGGCGGCTCCAGTGCCGGCTCGGCAGTAGCGGTAGCCAGAGGACAGGCCGCTTTTGCATTGGGAACCGATACGGCGGGTTCCGGCAGGGTTCCTGCGGCACTGAATAATATAATAGGCCTTAAATCCAGTGTCGGTGCATGGCCGACTAAGGGTTCGGTACCGGCCTGTGCCTCTTTGGACTGTATTACGGTCTTTACCAATGGCCTTGAGGATGCTTATCTGGTGGATGCAGTGGTCAGAGGCATGTATGCTGATGATCCCTGGAGCAAACAATATGAAATTCCCAAAACGGCCCGTCCTCAAAAATTTCTGATTCCAAAGGAAGAACCGGTATTTTACGGAAATTATGCGGACCGGTACAAGAATGCCTGGAGAAATGCCGTTAAGAGACTGGAAAAATGCGGTTTACCGATTGAAACTATGGATTACAACTTCTTTGCAGAAGCTTCCAATCTTTTGTACGATGGGCCCTGTGTTGCAGAGCGCTGGTCGGATTTGGGCGATTTTGTCCTGCAGCACCCGGATAGTATTTTTCCTGTTACGAAAGAAATCCTTGCTTCATCCTGCAATAAACAATATGACGCATCCTCCGTATATAAAACGCAGCATTTACTTCAGGCCTATAAGAGGAAAGCCTGGAATATAATGAAAAATGCAGTGTTAATTATGCCTACCTGCGGCGGAACATGGACAAGGAACCAGGTCCGCAGGGAGCCGGTAGAGACCAATAATCAGATGGGGTTGTATACAAATCATTGCAATCTGCTGGATATGTGTGCGATTGCCATACCGGCCGGTTATGCAAAGGACAGTCTTCCGTTTGGCGTGACGCTGTTTGCAACAGCCTGTGAGGAGGATTTACTGAAAGGTGCCGCGGAAGTGTTCCTTGAAAATGAGACAGTCCCGCTGGCGGTATATGGATTGCACATGAGAGGTTTTGCTTTGGAAAGCCAGCTGTTGAATTTGGGTGCCGCCTTTCATTATGCAGCCCGGACTGCTCCAAAGTATAGAATGTACCGGCTGAAAACAGTTCCTGAAAAACCGGGAGTTATTCCTTGTGAAAATGGGGTAGTCCTTGATGTGGAGGTATGGGATATTCCTCTCAGGAATCTGGGAGTGTTTCTTTCCTTAATACCTTCCCCTCTTGGAATAGGAAAAGTTCAGCTGATGGATGGCAGCTGGGTGAACGGATTTATTTTTGATCAGGATCCGGGTATCCAGAAAGATGATATATCGCAATTCGGAGGCTGGTCTAAGGCACAAAGAAATTATTAATTTGATTTGGCGGTGAACAGTATGGAACATGAAAAATATTTCCGTTGTTATGAATTATTGGAGATGGAGTCACTGAAAGGTATTCAGGTAGCGGCAGGAAGAGATTATCTGAATAATATTATAGACAGGGTAAATATCATGGAGGTTCCGGATATTGCCAATTGGTCCCAATCCGGTGAATTTTTAATGACAACCGGTTATGCCTATATGAATGATGAGCATGCTTTTACAGAATTGATTCCGAAACTGAAACAAAAAGGAATTTCAGCCTTTGGTATTAAACCAAAGCGTTTCATTCATGAAATATCACAGGAAATTGTAGATACCGCCGAACAATGCGGGCTGCCGTTGTTTATACTGCCTCCGGGTACGGTGTTTTCAAATGTAGTACGCGAAGTCATGGAAAGGGTTTTTTCAAAGGAAGCCGATAATTACATGATTTTGCAGAACAGAATTGAAACCATTTCCAATATGATGCTTTCCAACCGGAGTATGTCGGAAATACTGGGTGAAATTGAGAAAATGATTGAAAATCCTGTCGGAGTCATGGATGCCGGTTATAGCTTATATTGTGTTGATGAAAACATGGAAATGCAGGAAATCGGAAAGAGTTTTTCGGTACATAAAGGAAAGCTTCAGCCGAAAATGCAGCTGGGTTACGGAGCAGCCGGACTTAGTACGGTTCATCTGATTCCGTTAGGTGAACGGTTCGGTTTGCCGGCAGTTCTGGTGCAGGAAAAAAATAAGCCTGTAAATCCGCTGGATGTAATGTCAATCAGAAAACTGACTCCCTTCCTGAATGTAAAATTAAGCAGCGATAAGCAATATCGTACGGTGCGTGCCAAATATTTTGACCAGTTTCTTCAGGACTGGTTAAACGGCTATCTTAAAAATAAAAAAGAATTGGACTTAAGGGGACAATCCTATGGTTATACAGGATTATCTGAAATGAAATGCCGGCTTGCCTTAATCCGGGTGCCGGAAAGAAATTTAGAATCCCCGGATGAAATAATACTTCAGCTGCTGAATGATACAGCATTAAAAAAGAAACAAAAAACCATGTTTACAAAGGTTACCGATAATATTGTGGCAATCCTGCCGATAGATAAAAAGAGCCCGGAGGGCGGTATGGAGCTGGAGGGCCTGCAGGATATCATAAATCAGGTATATCAGACAGATTCCTATTCTATCTATGCCGGTAATATCAATGAGGAGGTCCTTCATCTTC
>JAATEU010000560.1 GCA_015655565.1 Clostridiales bacterium | reverse complement strand
ATTGTTTCAATGGAATTATGTGAAACCCTTCGGACAATCCGGTACGGAAGAGAAGGTGCAAAATATGTAGTGCTGGGAAACCGATGGCTGCCGACGGAAGTAATGTTAGGAAATGCTCCGTATCCGGAGGAAGAGCTTGTCGTTTCAGAAATTAAAAAGGCGGGAGGGGTACCGGTTATTCTTTCACCGGAACTTGTACCGGAATATGCAAGACCGAATCTGTTCCTTCTTGGTGCGGTATATGGCTGTTCAGAGTTAAATGCATTCTTTTCGTTGGAAGAGATTGAAGATACGATTAAAAGCAGATGGCCAAGGATAGCTGAAAATAATTTGAAAGCTTTTCATGCCGGAATGGAAGCTGTGGAATTACACTGAAATAGCAGCAAAGCTGCGTAATAGGTTATAAGCAGGCAGCGATTCGGATTGCGAATATCCGTTTTGACATGGCGTTATGACGTTGCGTTATAATGATGCGTTATAACGCTGCGAAGGGGGCGACAAATGGAGGTTATTATGGCAGACAATATGGAGGCCATGTTTGCACCAAACGGTGTAGCTGTATTTGGTTCAGCTGCACCGGGCAAACTGGCAAATGTACTGGTTCACAGAATTTTAGAGGGCGGGATGGAGCGTGTATATGCAGTGAATCCCAAGGGACTTGGTGTGGATGATATAAAAGGGTACGCTTCCGTTCTTGATATTGAAGAAGAAATTGATTTGGCAGTCATTGCATCCCCTGCATTTACAGTGAAAGATATTATGGAAGAATGTGGGAATAAGGGGATCAAGGCGGCTGTTATCATTAGTTCCGGATTTTCCGAAGCTGCTAACAGCGAGGGTGAGAAGGAAGTCATGGAAGTGGCAAAAAAGTATGGCATCCGTTGTGTCGGACCAAACTGTGCCGGTCTTGTAAACACACATGCCAACCTTGCGGCAACACTTGAGACCATGCCGCCTAAGGGAAGTATTTCAATGGTTTCGCAAAGCGGCGCAATCGGGGGTTCTTTTATGGCATTGTCCGCAGCGGATGGTGTTGGCATTGCAAAATTTTTAAGCTATGGAAACGGTGCGGACTTAACGGCAATCGATTTGCTGCATTATCTGAAAAATGATGGGGAAACGAAGGTAGTTGCCGTTTATGTAGAATCAGTTGCAAACGGCAGGAAATTCATGGAAACGGTAAAAGAAGTAGTTGCCGTGAAGCCGGTTGTAATTGTTAAATCCGGGAGGAGCAGCTTTGGGCAAAGAGCCGCCATGTCGCATACCGGATCGATGGCCGGGGCGGATCCTGTTTTTGATGCGGCATTAAAGCAGTGCGGAGCAATCAGGGCCGGCACGCTTAAGGAAATGTTTGAAATATGTAAGGGCTTTGCACTTATGCCTCCCATGAAAGGAAGAAAGGCAGCAGTGGTTACAAATTCCGGCGGACCGGGGGTAATGAGCACTGACCGGGCTGAAAGTGTAGGGCTTGATATACCTGTATCGAGTAATACATTAAAAGAAAAACTGGCAAGCTTTCTTCCGGCTTTTGCCGGTATGAAAAATCCGATTGATCTTACGGTAGAAGGAACCGGGGAACAATATGAACTTACATGCAAAGCAGTGCTGAAGGAAATGGATGGTGTGCTGGTGATCTATGTGGGAACACCGTATTTAAAATCAATGCCGTGTGCAAAAGGAGTTGTGAAGGCCGCAAAGGCTTCCGGTAAGCCGGTAACTGCAATGATGCAGGTTGGAACAGATATTGAGGAGAGCATCCGCTATTTGCGTGAAAATGAAATTCCATGCTATGAACTTGGCGAAAATGCCATGTCAGTTCTCTCAAAGATGGCAGAGTATTATGAATTTAAAAACAAAGCTGTAAACGGCAGGTGTTTTTATAATATTAAGAAATGCGGAACACTCTTTGAAGGAAGAGAAAGACTGCTTGAGACGGAGGCAATGCAGCTGTTGAAGGACAGCGGTATTCCGGTACCGGAGTATGCATTTGCAACGTCTGCCGGGGAAGTTATGGAAAATGCTGATAAGGTGGGATATCCCATGGTTATGAAAGTGGTTTCACCTCAGATTATTCATAAGTCGGACTGCGGCGGCGTTATTCTTCCTGTCTCATCTGCTGAGGGGGCTGTAGAAGCCTTTCATAAGCTGGCTGCCGTTGCAGAGGGGAAAGATTTTCGGGGGGCGATGATGGTTCCCATGTTAAAACCCGGAAGGGAAGTAATTTTTGGATTAACAAAGGATCCGCAGTTCGGCATGGTTGTTGCTTTCGGAATGGGAGGTATTTATACGGAGGTGTTAAAGGACATCTCTTTAAGGATTGCACCTGTCACAAAGGAAACGGCGCTGGGTATGGTGAAGGAAATTAAGATGTATCCTATACTTGAAGGTGTCAGAGGCCAGACAGGAGTTGATATGGATAAGCTGGCAGAGGCTATTTCAAAATTCTCCGAGCTTCCCTTTGCTTATCCGGACATTAAAGAGGCTGATTTAAATCCGGTGTTCCTTTATGAAAACTCCTTATGCGTTGCCGATGCACGTGTTTTAGGCTGAATTATAAAAAATCCGCCTGTAAAATATGACTCTTTTGTAGTTTTGGCAGTTTTTTTCCATATGCTTCTTCTAATGTATGATAATGCAGTATCGGCATTTGCAAATCATCCGGTATTGCGTTTGGCTGTATGGAAGCTATTTTTGCAATGACATGATATAAGATGAATAGTTCTTCCGGTGATTTCAGGAGAACAGAGGCCTCATAGGCATCTGTAAGATACTTTGTAACTGCTGTCAGGCCGTTGCTGTTCATACCGAAACATGCCAGATAGCTGCAGGTTATGGAACGGCGCATAATTGCATTGCTATTCTGAAATTCATGGTAGGACCTGTCAAACATTTTTTCAGCTTCGTCAAGATGATTCAGTTCAAGCATTGCACGGCCCAGATTGCAGTAAAAGGTAGCTGTATAGCCGTTTGAATAAGCATGAACGGCAGATGTCTCAAGCGCCTGATTATAATAATAGCAGGCTTCGTCATAATTTCCAAGTAACCGCATGCATTCACCAAGATAATTGTAGGTTGCCGAAATATTTGCAGAAAATGAATGATTGGTATCTTCCGGCGTAGTCTTAATGGACTGTTCGAGTTCGGTAACGGCATGGTTGATATCCTGACCGTCCATTAGAATGCGAAGTCCATTGAGCCTTTGATAGAGGGAGAGCTTCTGCTTATCATTCATAGTATAAAGCAGGCTCAATCCTTCGTTTATACAGGAGCCCATCTGTTCCGTATCATATATCTGAATTCCATGAGAAATACACTGCTGCAGAATATTTAAGCGGAACTGTTTGTTCGCTGTTGCAAATGCGCTTTGTAATGCGGCCCTGCTGGCTGTCTTGAATTCAAGATACATGCCGTTGGAAAGATAATAACAGCTTTTGGCATAAAGGAGCCTGGCTTCTGCTTCATCAAGTATTGTAAACGAAGGGTCCAACAGCTTTATGTTCAAGATAGAAGTTTCCAGAGATGAAAAATACGTGAGAATATTGTTATTGCTGAATTTACTGTGCGGATTGCCTGCCGGATAAGTCGGATAAAGTACATAGTTTGTCGTGATATAGTCTTCGAATTCATGAACATAGTAATAGATTACTTTTGCATTATCCTGACCAAGAGTAAAATGGTAAATCAGGTTTTTGTGGTCGGAGTATTTTCTGTTTTCATAAAGGATTTCCAAGGATTCACCTGCGTGATGATGGAGTACTTTTTGCCGAAGAGGAGATAACTTATTGTAAATAAATTCCTGCATTTTATTATGGCAGAAAGAATATTTGGTAATTCCATTGTCAAGATGTTCTTTAATCAGGGCATGGGATTTAAGCTCTTCAAGGATATTGGCAATCTGCTTGGAAGAACGGTTTAAAAATATGGTTAATAACTCAACAGATACGTGGTTATGAAAGAGCGCCAATATATCAAGAAGTTGTCTTGCATCAGGTGTTATACCGTTTAACCGGTCGTTTAAGGTGTTTTCCGCATGACTTGAGAAAGAAGGAGGACATTCAGCATCAGAATTGGAATCGCTAAACTGCTCCTTCAATTTTTGGAGCATTTCCATCAGAAAGAAGGTGTTGCCATCAGCTTCTTCATATACAGAACGCAGTTTTTCTTCAGGGATATGGGGAGCAATGGATACTGCGGCATATTGTTTCACATTATCGAACGGAAAATGCTTTAAATCGAAACGGTTCAGATATCCGTTGTCAATTAAGGATGTGATTGTTTGTAAAGTGAAAGATTCTGTTGAATCTATGCAGGTTGAAATGGTCATAATTCCTGCAATGTCAGATGAAATTAAGGTGGTCCATATGTCAAAACTGAGGGAATCCATCGCGTGAAGATTGTCAAAATACAATAATATCGGTGTCGTTCTGGCAATTTCCTGCAAAATACGTATCAGTCCTTCTTTGCCTGACTGATATACGCTTGTGTCCCGGTATCCGAGGGATAAAGACGAAGGCAGGGAGGTAACAAGGCTAAGAGCCGGGAAAAGTCTTGCAACAGCAAGTTTATCCCCATCGTTAAGTGAAACAGAAGAAGAAATGATATAATCTTCCAAATCCATTAGGATTGTATTAATGGATTGCAGGGCATATGCTTTTTCTGCCTGAAGACATAAAACGCTTAAGAATAATGTATTTGACAAATCCAGCTGCTGAAGAAACTGTTCAACCAGATAGCTTTTGCCGATACCGTTTTCTCCCATGATGATATTGTGAGAAGAATGGTTGGGAAAAAAGGTATCATGCTGATTTTGAAGCGTCTGCGTGACGGACTCGTGTCCGAGAATCGCCTGTACTGCCGAAGAAGAAACGGAAGTTGCAGATGCATCTGCCAGAAGCTGATAGTAAAGCTGTGTGATTTCCTGATTTGGATT
>JAATEU010000623.1 GCA_015655565.1 Clostridiales bacterium | reverse complement strand
GTTGTATATGATCCCTTTCCTGATAATGAAGCTATAAAAGAAGCAGGTGCAAGACTGGTTACCTTGGAGGAGTTGTTTAAAATTTCCGATGCTGTAAGCATACATGTACCCTACAATGAGGAAACCTATAACATGGTAAATGCCGGGACTTTTTCCCTTATGAAGCCAACATCCGTCATTGTGAATACGTCCAGGGGCAGAATCGTTGATGAGGAAGCGTTGTACCAGGTGTTGTCAACCAACCGGATTGCAGGAGCGGGCTTTGATGTTTTTGCTGTTGAGCCCCTTCCTGTGGATTCACCGTTTCTGAAGCTGGACAATGTGGTTCTGACTCCCCATGTTTCCAGCCAGACCGTGGAATCCCTTTGGAATATTTATAAAATGGCAATTGATATCAGTGCGGATTTTTTTGCCGGAAAGCAGTCACCCCATATACTGAATCCGTATTATATTAAAAACTGTTGATTTCAAGGTAACGGCAGGCCGAGGAAATATACAGCCTGCTGTTGTTTAGGGTGAAAAAAAGGTAACTTTTTCACCCGTCTGATTTGAGGCAATGCCGCATCTGCAGGCAGATGTGGCATACAATAGTTGTTAAAATAACAGAGCTTTTTACAAGGAGGAATTAACTATGGGAAAATATGCCATAGGGCTTGACAATGGCGGAACAGTAAGTAAGGCTGCGCTCTTTGACATGCAGGGACACGAGATAGCGGTTGTTTCAAAGCAGACACCGTTAATAACGCCGCATCCCGGATATAATGAACGTAATATGGAGGAGCTTTGGCAGTACAATTGTGAATGTGTACGCGAGGTATTGCAGAAATCAGGAGTCCCGCCAAAGGAGGTGGTTGGCATTGCGGTCTGCGGACACGGGAAGGGATTGTATCTCTGGGGAAAGGATGGAAGACCTGCCTGCAACGGTATCGTATCAACCGATAACCGGGCATGGAAATATACGGATAAATGGAGGAGAGACGGTACGGCAGAGGCTCTTTATCCGCAGCTTTGCCAGCAGCTGATCCCATGCCAGCAGGCAGCACTCCTGGCATGGATGAAAGAACATGATCGTAAAACTTATAACAATATAAAGTGGGTCTTTTCGGTGAAAGATTATATCCGGTTCCGCCTGACGGATAAGGCATATTGTGAAGCCACCGACATATCCGGTTCCGGTTTAATGGATGTGCGCAATGCATGCTTTGACCCGGGTATTCTTAAGGCGCTTGGCATCGGCGAGATCTACGATAAACTGGCGCCGTTATGTTATTCGCACCAACAATGCGGCACCGTAACCCCTGAGGCTGCCAGGATGACCGGTCTGCTTGAAGGTACCCTTGTAGCGGGCGGAATGTTTGATATTGATGCCTGTGCAATTGCAATGGCAGTCACTTCTCCGGAACAGTTATGTACAATCACCGGCACCTGGAGTATCAATGAATTTATCTCGGACGTCCCGATTACCGGGACAAAAATCGCCATGAATTCCCTTTATGCCATGCCGGGTTATTATCTTTTAGAAGAGTGCAGCGCCACTAGTGCAGGAAACCTGGAATGGTATATGAAAAACTGCATGGAAAATGAGAGGGTGCCGCAGGGCATGAATTTATATGATCATATTAACGAAATGGTAAACTCGGTAGATCCTGCCCTTTGCGATGTCTATTATCTTCCGTTTCTGTACGGATCCAATGCCCATCCCCTTGCAAAGGCCAGTTTTGTGGGGTTGACTACATATCATACGAAGGCACATGTTTTGCGGGCAATCTTTGAAGGAGTGGTTTTTTCCCACAAAACACATATTGAAAGGCTTCTTTCAGCGCGAAAGGCACCAAAGGCTATCCGTATGGCGGGTGGAGCCGTTAATTCCCCGGTTTGGGTGCAGCTTTTTGCCGATGTGCTTGGATATCCCATTGAAACCGTGGCAGGGGTAAAGGAACTTGGTGCCCTTGGGTGCGCTATGGCTGCAGCTGTGGCAGCAGGGGTTTATAAGGATTACACGGAAGCTGCCGATGCAATGGTACATGTAAATCCCCCGGTTTTACCGAACCCTGATAAGAATAAAATTTATGAAGAAAAATTTAAAAAATATACGGCTGTCAGCAATGCATTGGATATGATATGGAACAAATTCGCCATATAGCTGTGTTCGGACTAATAATTGATAAAAGGCCGCAGGAATAATAAAAACAGGTCGTTGTAAAAAGTAGACAAGCGTAAAAGAAAAACACTTTCACACCCCCTTATTTAAGACAGTATCCCAAGCACTGCCTGGGATATGTAATGGGGACAAGGTTGCGGGAAAATATAATTTGAGAAAGGAAAGCCACGTATTTATTCTTCCAACCTATTTATTTGTGGCAGTACCGCAAGCAAGCTTGCGGTACGCGATGGGTATAAAAATGAAATTTGAAAAAAAACATCTGTGTACTCTGCCGTCATGTTATGCTGTTTCTTCAATTAACGTAGATGGACGCTTAAAATATGTGCTGGCGACGGATGATACCGGTCCCTGTTACAGCATTGATGCAGAAACTTTTGTAATAGAAACCGTATGGGACGGACCGGGGGGAACCATGTCGATTATCCCGATTCCCGGCACTAATGGTGAATTCCTTGCCACCCAGTATTTTCTTCCCGGCTTTAGTGCCCTGGATTCCCGGATTGTGCGGGTCTGCCGCAAAGACGGTATCTGGGAAATAAAACCTTGGATTACGATGCCCTATGTTCACCGTTTTGATATTCTTAACCGCAATGGAATATACTACTTACTTTGCTGTATCCTGACTGCAACGGATAAACCGCAGGCTGACTGGAACTTTCCCGGAAAACTTCTGGCAGCGGAGCTTTCCGGAGATTTTGCCGCACCAGGGACATTTACCTTAATAGCAGAGGGAATGACCAGAAACCATGGTTATTGCCGGGTGCAGCGTGACGGATATACGGAAGCCCTTACTGCCTGTGACGAGGGTGTATTTAAGGTGATACCGCCTGAAAGAAAGGGCGGAGCCTGGAGTATTAAAAAAGTGCTGGAAACCCGTGCATCGGATGTGGCCGTATGCGATATTGACGGGGATGGCATAGAAGAGATAGCAACAATTGAACCCTTCCATGGTTCTGATTTTGTTATATACCATAAAACCCCGGAAGGCTATGCAGAGATTTACCGTTATCCTGACAAGATGGATTTCGTCCATGTTATATGGGGGGGCAGGCTGGGTGGTGAACCTGTGTTTTTAGGAGGCTGCCGCGCTGTCAACAAGGAATTTTTTGTATTGCGCCATAAGGAGGGCGGGATACATGCAGAAATCATTGAGACAGGTTATGGCCCCAGTAATGTAGCGGTGCTTCCCGGAAAAGACAGGGAATATATTCTTGCTGCAAACCGTGAAAGCGGGGAGGGAGCATTGTTTACCGTATTGGTTGACTGAAAGAAAGGAAATGATTATGGAAAACTATCTTCTGGGACTTTATGAGAAAAGCATGCCTGGCACCTTGTCTCTTCCTGAAAAACTGGAAGAGACAAGGAAGGCCGGCTTTGACTACATGGAGCTTTCAATTGATGAAACAGATGAAAAGCTTGTACGCCTGGCCTGGGGCGATAAGGAAATCCGTAAGTTGATTGCCGCCATGAATGAAACAAAAACTCCGATTAAATCCATCTGCCTTAGCGGGCACCGGCGTTATCCCCTGGGTGACCCCGATCCTAAGGTGCAGAAAAGGAGCCTGGAAATTATGCGGGATGCCATTGCATTATCTGCAAAGCTTGGCGTACGGGTTATACAGATTGCCGGTTATGATGTCTATTATAAACCGTCAAGTAAGGAAACCTGTGATATTTTTGCAAAAAACCTGGCCCTGTCAGTAAATATGGCGGCCAGGGAAGGTGTAATCCTGGCATTTGAAACGATGGAAACGGAATTTATCAATACGGTGAAAAAGGCATATAAATGGCTGGATATTATGCAATCCCCTTATCTTCAGATATACCCTGATATCGGCAATATCACCAATGCGTCAGTCCTGTATGGTACAAATGCAGTAGATGACCTGGCAAGCGGGCGGGGGCATCTCGCTGCTGTCCATTTAAAAGAAACAGTACCCAATATTTTCCGGGAAATACCCTATGGTACCGGCCACGTTGATTTTCCAGCTGCCGTGGCAAAATCCCTGCAGCTTGGGGTTCGTATGTTTGTAGGCGAGTTCTGGCATACTGGTGAGGAAAACTGGCGTGAGGTGTTAGAAATAAATCATGCATTTCTTCGTGATGTAATTAGGAAAGGTGAGATTCTTGCAGGAATGGGCTGAAAAAATTAGGCAGATAAACTGCAATTATCTATGTGTTCATGGAATATTCCTCCGTCCCATGGTTATTTTCATAAATTTCATACAATGTATTTAAGTACCGTTAATAAGCCTCTCAAATATTTTCCGGTCGAAACTGCTGAAAAAGTCCCTTTTTACAAACCTGGTATGACTATATTTATGCATCTTTATTCATTCAGCTTCTTAAAAAGGGACTTTTTTAGCAGTTTCGACCGTACTGAGATGGAACAATGAATTACATAATCTGGAATTCAGAAAGCTGATAATCTTTGGAGTATTTTCTCAATACGTTCGAACAAAATCCCCTTTTCAATACAAAAGTTCCAAATCGAACAGGTCAGCTGCCTTAGAGCGTGTTTGAAAAATGCTTGTGCCGGGCTGGTATGCAGACTGGGATTTGTGCGACCCGGAAAATAAAAGATTGATGGCTGACAGAATATGTATTATTATAAACTTAGAAATAGAAAGCCGGATGCGGTACAGAAAATTTATAAACAGTTTTATATGGAATGGTTTCCGAACTGCGATTATCAATGAAAGGATTTGCCGGCTATAGAAAGTCACGTGGGGGATAACAGACAGGAAGTTTGGATTGCTATAAAACAAAAATAAAAAATTTATCATTGACATTCCACCGCAGAGGAAGGTTTATACTGTGTTTACAAGGAGACGGAGATGTACAAAATAGGTGAATTTTCAAAAATAACCAATTTAACAGTTAAGGCTTTACGCTATTATGATGAACAGGGAATTCTTAAACCCTCCCAGCGGGGGGATAACGAATACCGCCTTTATGATGAGCGTGATTTTGAAAGGGCACAGTTAGTAATATTCTTAAGGAATCTGGATTTTTCCATAGCCGAAATGAAAGATATACTGAATCATTGTGACAATATGGATGATATGTCCTATTACCTTTTGGAAAAGAAAGTCTTAACTGAAAAGAGGATACAACAGGAAAAGGCACTTATTGACAGGCTGAATCAATATCTCTATCCTAAAATTAAGGAGGTAAACAGTATGAATTATACGATTGCTATGAAAGAATTTGAACCGGTTAATGTAGCGTGTATCCGGTATCAAGGAAAATACGGTGATGTGGGAAAATACATCGGTACGGTTTATAAGGCAGTAAAAGACAAGGCGGCAGGAGCACCCTTTAACTGTTATTATGAGGAGGAGTATAAAGAAGTTACGGATATTGAACTTTGCGTACCAACAAAAACCCTCATATCAGGTACAGGCATTACATCAAAACAGCTGCCACGGATAAAGGCAATAACCGCAATTCATATGGGAAGTTATGATAACCTGGGCTTAGCCTACAAGACTTTACTTGACTACGCAAAAGATAATAGCCTGATGTGTAAACTCCCTTCCCGGGAGATTTATCATAAAGGACCGGGAATGATATTTAAAGGGAATCCGGATAAATACATAACCGAAATTGCAATACCGGTAGAATAAGGGGGATAAGTCATGGATAAAATCGATTATAAAAAAGAATATAAAGATTTATATTTACCCAAAACAACCCCTATGATAATTAATGTTCCGCCTATAAATTTTATCATGGTTGACGGAAAGGGTAATCCGAACCGGGAGGATGGTGAATATAGCCGGGCAGTAGGAATGTTATATGCACTATCCTTCACTATAAAAATGAGTAAGATGGGTGCCAATAAGCCCGACGGATATTTTGAATATGTTGTACCGCCTCTGGAAGGACAATGGTGGATGGCATACGGCAGGGAAGGAGTGGACTATTTAAAAAAGGATAAATTCTGCTGGATATCCATGATCCGCCAGCCGGAGTTTGTGACGGATGAGGTATTTAAGCGGGCATGCGAAGAAGTTGAAAAGAAAAAGCATATAGACACCAGTAAGGCAAGGCTGGAAGTTTTTCGGGAAGGGTTATGTGTACAATGTATGCATATGGGTCCTTTTGATGACGAACCGAAAACCCTTGCCAAGATTGAGCAGTTTATAAGTGAAAATAAATTAATAAATGATATTGATAATTTACGCCGTCATCATGAGATATACCTTTCTGATCCACGTAAAGGAGATATTAAAAAGATGAAAACAGTAATTCGTGTACCGGTGAAATAATTTAACCTGTCATTGTGCTATGGATTATGTAAAAGAAACGGTAAATTCATGGTAATTAAAGCAGAACAGTAAACTTAGTTACAAGCCAGGCCGGAACATAATTATCCATATGCATGTACAGGAAAATTTTCATTACAAGGAGATAATAAGGTTAAAAGAAAATATAATCTATGAAAGGAATGCCACAATTAATTCTTTCAACCTGTTTATTTGTGGCAGTACCGCAAACCAGTTTGCGGTATGCAATGGGTGTAAATATGACAGAAAATTTTTATTCACAGATAATAGAGTATAAGCCCTGGAATGAACAGGAGGAAAGAGATCAAAAGGTTATTCTGCAATATATAGACTTATTTGATAATATATTGTTAAGGGAGAATGAATTTGCACATATTACAGGTTCCTCCTGGATAGTGAATCAGGACAGGACAAAAGTATTAATGATATATCACAATATTTACGACAGCTGGGCCTGGACGGGCGGACATGCCGATGGGGAAGCCGACCTGTTGTCGGTAGCTTTACGGGAAGCAAAAGAAGAAACGGGGATCACTAATATAAAACCTGTTTTAAAAGATATCTATTCCCTGGAAATCCTATGTGTGAACGGGCATGTAAAAGAAGGGAAATATGTATCCTCCCATCTTCACCTGAATATTACATATTTACTGGAAGCAGATGATAAAGAAAGTATAAGGATAAAAGCAGATGAAAACAGCGGTGTAAAATGGGCAGATATAAATAAATCCTCTAAACTTTCCGGTGAAGTATGGATGCAGGGGATATACGATAAGTTAAATGATAAATTAAATAAAGGGAAATCGGTGTGAAAAATGAAGAGGCGCAGGTGTTGAAATATATGAAATAAGTTATGTGGGAAATCATTAAGGAGCAGGCTGATGGTGCCTTATGGAGCGTGGGTAATGTGATAGAATGTGTACCGGATGAAATGTGGGATAAACTATATTGTGACATGCCATTATGGAAACATATTTATCATATGCTTTTATCCCTTGATAACAACAGCTTAACAGGGATATTTTCTTGAAAAACCGGAAAGGTGCGAATGGACAAGGTTTGCCCTGATTTTGCTAAACTTAAATGCTGTATAACTTTAAAATGAAACTCAGCGGATATGAAAACAAAAAGTGAGAAGTCTGATGGCGGCAGTACTGTTGGTTATAATATATATTGCGTTTATAAGTCTTGGATTACCGGATTCTTTACTTGGCTCCGCCTG
>JAATEU010000113.1 GCA_015655565.1 Clostridiales bacterium | reverse complement strand
CATCAGCGACCCCCGCAACTGCTGTAGCTGCCCATCCTGACCCTGTCCAACATCGGGCTGCCCCATAGTAATGTTTTATATTCCTTCTCAACTTTTAATCCAAGTCCTGTTGCAATATCCTCCCCCAGATTTAACAGGTTGAGATGTTTTAGTTTCAGAACGGTTAATAGAAAAAAGAAAAGGATAACCGGTGCGACCGCAATAAAATATTTCCAGGAGCTGCCCCATAAACTGCCGGAGGTCCATACCAGCACCCGATTAAAATCCTGTTGTTTAAAATTCATCTGATAAAAAGTAATAACAGCAAATAATCCGCTGTTTACGGCTACACCCATTAAGATTAACCGGACCGGCTTTATTCCATTCTTCCAGGCCAGTATATAAATAAGTAAAGCAGCAAATAATGCACCGAGTATGGCAACAAAGGGCAGTGCAAATACCGACAGGCTGCCCAAGTCTTCATAATATTCGTTATTGCCCATTCCTATAAAAAGAACAACTGCCAAGGAAGCTCCTGCATTAATACCAAGGATACCCGGGTCTGCCAGGTCATTTCTTGATACCCCCTGTAAAATAGCCCCTGCCGTAGATAAAGCAATTCCTACAACCATTGCAAGGAATATCCTGGGAAGCCGGATTTTAAATATTGCTATATTTTCTAAATTATTTCCTTGTCCCAAAAGTGTCTTAATAACCCGGTCAAAGGTGATTTCATAACTGCCTATGCTCATGCTTATGATTCCAAGCAAGATAGCTAAAATAAAAAAACTGATAAAAACCAATTTAAAACGGTTCTTTTTCCTCATGACACTTTCTCCTTTCTAAGCAGGACCAGAAAGAAAGGAACTCCAATAAAAGCAGTAAATAAACCTACCGGAGTTTCATAAGGCACATTTATCATTCTGGCACCCAGATCGGAATAAGTTAAAAGGACTGCCCCAAGACCAGCCGAACAGGGGATGGTATGTTTATAGTCTTGACCCACTAATTTTTGTGCAATCTGAGGAATAATCAGTCCAACAAAGCTAACATTGCCGGCAACTGCTACTGCTGCCGCACACATTGGAATAAGCAGAATAAAACAGATTACCTTAACTTTGGTCGGATTTACACCCAAACCAATTGCCACGTCATCTCCAAGATTTACAGTATTAATCTTAGGTGCTATTAATATTGAAAAAAATATACCCAGTATCCCAATGCTTCCTATCAGACAGACACCGGACCAGCTTGCCGTACGGAATCCGCCTGAAATCCAGAAAACCAGATTTTGTGACATATTTGTCAATAACCCAATGGCAGATGCCAGGGAGATAAAAAAAGTACTTAATGCGGTCCCTGCAAGTACCAATCTTGAAGGATTTAATTTTCTTGTTTTTTGTAAACTAAAGAACAATACAAAACTTCCGCTTAAGAAAGCTCCCATAAAGGCAGCACCCATGTTTCCCAAAATACCTCTGACCGGACTGGATATGTAAGATATTGCTATGGCAAGGGTTGCTCCCTGGGTAATTCCCATGATGGACGGCTCTGAAATCGGATTTCTTGTAACACCCTGCATAATGGCACCAGTTACTCCTAAGACAGCTCCTACCAATGCTGCACATAAAGCTCTTGGTAACCTGACGTCCCGAACCAGCTGGAAATCAAGCTCTTCCTCATAAGCATAAAAGCTTTTTAATACGGTTGCCAGTTCAAGGTTCTTAGCTCCTGCCACTAAGGCAATCAGGATACCTGTAATAGTAAGGAGTAAAGAAAAAACCAGAAGGAGGGAAGAAACAGCTTTCTTCCCTGTGATTAACTTATTCAAGACCTAATAAATAGCCCTTTAATTCTTCTAATAATAATTGTCTGCCCATAGAGCTATATCCTTGATTAAAGTATGGGGAGGTAGGTAATATAATAACATGGTTATCCTTTACTGCCCTGAGATTGTTCCAAACCCCATTCTTCTCCAGTTCAGCAAGGTCTTCGTCCGTAGCAACTACAATAATATAATCAGCATCAATTTCGGCCAAACCTTCATAATTTACAACCGGCAAGCTGATATCTTTTTGTTCCGGCATATTTTCCGGTATTAAAAGTCCCATATCCGTAGAAAGAATATCACCAAGCCCGGCTTCGCTAAAAATATAAAATTGTCCGCCGCTGGCTAAGAAAGACATATAAGTTTTATCTTCACCCAACTTTTCCTTTATCTCTTTCCCCGCCTTTACAGCTTCCGTTTCATAATTTTTAATCCACTCTTCTGCTTCTGCTTCACGGTCAAATAATTCAGCCATGGTCCGAATATCATCCTTCCAATTGATCTGGGCCATTTCAATCATGATTGTCGGTGCAATTTCCTTTAAGGTATCATACATTTTTTCCTGTACGGATGACATAATGATTAAATCCGGGCTGGTTGCCATGATTGCTTCCACATCCATAGTATCCTGCATACTGAATCCTACAATTACCGCATCCTTTAAAGTATCCTGCAAATAGGCAGGAAATACAGTGTAATCATATGCATCGCTGTTTGCAGTAGCTACTACCTGATAGCCCAGTATAGATAAAATATCACTGGCTCCGGTTAAATCAGCAATTCTTTGAGGATTGGCAGGAATCTCTACTTCTCCTTTTAAATCAGTTACTATACGGGTTTCATTCGCTGTTGAACCGGATGTTTCAACTGTTTGCACATTGTCTTGTGTATTATCACTTTCCTGATTATCCGTTTTATTTCCACACGCAGTTAATGTAAAAATCGCTAATACGCATAATATAGCTTTGTAAATTTTTTTCATAAT
>JAATEU010000168.1 GCA_015655565.1 Clostridiales bacterium | reverse complement strand
TGAGATGAAATACAAAACAAAAATCGTTGCATTTTCTTCATTATAATATCTTTTATGAGAAAATGAATTCTTTTAAAAGAAGATTAAAAAAATTATTTCTTATCATTATTCTTTTGCTTTCATTTCAAGTTCTTTTATTAACTTAGCCGTATCAATTTTTACTTCATCTTCCACAGTCTTCAATAGAAATTCTTTTGCTTGTTCGGAGGTAAGTCCAGAAATTTTTTCTAACTCCTGCAATTGTCTGCCATGAAGCTCTTCTGCTTCGACCTTGATTCTGTCTAGTTCAGCTTCCTTCACAGTAAGCTTCGATTCTTTCTTCTCAAGTGCTTCCGTTTTTCTGTCTAAAGTTTCTTCTTTAGAAAGAACACGTTTCTCGTAGCGTTGCACTTCTGCTCTTCTTTCCTTAGTTTCCTTCTCAAGTTCATTCTTAGTCTTTAAAGACTCTTCTTTGGCTTCGAGTAAGGCTTCTCTCTTCTTAGTTTCAGCTGTTTTTAAAGCTTCATCTATGATTTCTCTTGCTTTTTCTTCTGCAGAACCTATCTTTGCCTCAACGACTTTGATTCGATAGGATATCGCAATTTTCCAAACAAGAGGAGCAACTATTACCAAGGCAACTAAAATAGCAATTCCTATTTTTAGTACGTCTTGCACAGGAGCACCTCCTTATTTAATTTTCATTGTACAAAGATACAACACTTAAATTCTATACTGTTTTGTTGAGTATGTCAAGTATACTTCCTAAATTATTATGCATTATGTCATAATATAACGAAAATAATCAATATTATTCCTAATTATTATACTAACTCACCAAGATAATAGAAACCTTTGCATTCTTTAAGCTTAACGTTGATTATGGAGCCAATCATATCCGGCGTACCTTTAAAATGCACTAAAATATTATTGCTTAATCTCCCTGTCAGAAGGGAATTGTTTTGTTCATTTATTTCTTCCACCAATATCTCCTGTATTTCACCTTCGCGTTTCCCGGTCAGCTCGGAAGATATCTCCTGAATTACCTTTAATAGCCGGTTAAACCTTATCTTGGCAACAGACTCTTCTACCTGCTTGTCCATATTGGCAGCCGGGGTACCTGAGCGTTTCGAATAAAGAAAAGTATATGCACTGTCATATCTTACTTTTTTTACCACTTCCAGGGTCTCTAGGAAATCCTCTTCCGTTTCCCCGGGAAACCCAACGATAAGATCTGTGGTCAGGGATATATCCGGCATGGCCGCCCTGATTTTATCCACTAAGGCCAAATAATCTTCTTTTGAATAATTCCGGTTCATGATTTTTAAAATCTTACTGCTTCCTGACTGTATCGGCAAATGAAGATGACTGCATATTTTTTTGGAATTTTTCATGACTTCGATTAAGGAATCGGATAAATCCTTGGGGTGGGAGGTCATAAAACGGATTCTCTTAAGGCCTTCAATTTCATCAATTTCTTTCAGCAAATTTGCAAATGATACGGGAGGGTCTAAGGTTTTTCCATAAGAATTCACATTCTGCCCCAAAAGCATTATTTCTGCAACACCGTCCGCCACTAATTCCCTAATTTCCCTGATGATATCTTCCTGATTGCGGCTGCGCTCCCTGCCCCTGACATAAGGAACAATACAAAAGCTGCAGTGATTATTGCAGCCATACATAATATTAACGCCGGCTTTAAACCGAAACTTTCTTTCGCTTGGAAGATCCTCCACGATCTGATCCGTATCCTTCCATACATCTATAATCATTCCTCCGGAAATTAACCTGGAATGGATTAATTCCGCCAATTTAAAGATATTATGGGTACCAAAAATAATATCTACAAAGCGATAACTTTTTCTTATCTTTTCAACCACCGCAGCTTCCTGCATCATACAGCCGCATAAAGCAATCATCATATTGGGATTTTTCTTCTTCAGATTATTTAAATATCCAAGTCTTCCATATACTCTTGTATTGGCATTCTCCCTCACCGTACAGGTATTATATACAACAAAATCCGCTTCTTCCGTATCCGTTTCAATAAATCCGATTTTCTCTAAAATGCCGGCCAGTTTTTCAGAATCTTTTGCATTCATCTGACACCCGAAGGTTTGGGTAATAAAGGTTAACGGCCGGCCTGATTTTTCACTTTCAGCCTTAACCCATTCCCTGCATTTTGCCATAAAGTAATATTGTCTTTCCGGTTCTTTCAGAGGTTCTTTGCCTGATAAATCTATTTTATCCAAATCAATATCTTTGAAATCCATTTATAATCTCTACTTTCATCTTATATGAATAATTTTAATAGCTACATCAAAGAATTATAAATTATTAATCCCATAATTTCAACTGTTATTCCTGGACAATAATTAAAATTATCCGCATCAGGCCGGTCAGGTTCAGCTTTTTTTGTCTTCTAATCCTTCAACTGTACTTTCCTTATACTTTTTTTCAGCATCGTCTATTATTATTGCTTTTATCTTATCACTTGTACGGGGATCCATCCTTTTTAACAATTGAATCTGATGGTCCGATTTCGCCATATTGTAATACAGTGCTTTCGCTACGGCATACCCTGTCCATCCGGCCAGATCTATCCGATACAGTTCTCCGGTATCAATCTCCATAGCCTGCATTACGAATAAAGCAATTGTCATGACCCAGCACTCAAAGCGTGAGTATTCCAGCAATTTTTTGCTGAAGGGAATGAAATTGCAGTTTCGTTTGCCTGAGTTCTTTGACTTCTTTTTGAACATATTTTACCCAAATTTATCAATTTATTTAATTTTATTATTTTGTTTTCCTATTTAATACCGATTCCTTTATTTAAGTACCGATAAATAAGATTCGTTCTTTTAGTATAACTTCTTACTTTAAATTACATTTTTTTAATTTATTATACTCATGCTTTTCAATTAATATAGTTTCAATATCAATATCATAATGATAACAAATATCAAAGATCCTTATAATAACATCCGCTAATTCTGCAGGTATTCCTTTCGGTTCACTATCCTCCCTGTAATAGGTATAGCATGGATGGTATCCTTTCCGGAATTCATCCAGGGCTTTTGATAATTCACCGTGACACATGGCAATCAGCTCATAAAATGTTCTTTCCCGTTTTTTTAAGTAGTTATAACCTGCCTCAATTTCTCCAATCTCTTTTATAAAATCTTTAATACTTAAAATTTCATGCAGAGTTAAATTATCCTTAGAATTTCCATCAAATGTCAGCCTTCCATTGTTGTACAGAGTTAATACCCAACGTCCCAAATCTTTTAACGAACTGTTAAAGGATTCTGCTGTTCCAGAATTAAGAATATTTTGGTCCATACATTTTTTTATCAACCTATATAATTTTGTCATTTTATCCTCCTATGGTTAAGTTAAGAAAAAAAAATTCTGAACTATATCTATATGATCCCTTATTGTTGTTTATTACTTTGCCCTCATTTGTTAAAACGGTTACTGACTCTCTAATAGCTGGCGCACAAAACAAAAAACTATCAATTTATAATAAAATTGATAGTTTTTGAAATTTAAGTATTATGTATTTCTTATGATTATTATAATAAAAACAGGAAAGACAGGTATATTCTTAGTATTATTATCTCTTTTATTTACCAGGTTTCCTCACTGTTCTTTCGAGTATGAAAATTTATATCTGACCTCCTGATTATTTCATTTGCTATTCTATATTTATAACTATCGGTTTTCAATATTTTATTGACAAAGTACCTTCTTGCTTTATAAATATTGATTAGAACAATTATTTAAAAAATATTGCCACCGGGATTATTTCTTTTTCCCATCCTAGAGCGTGTCTGAAAACTCATTGTACCGTTCTGACCGATCCACTTTGAGGTATACTGCGTCACAATTTTGGAAACGTAGGACCAACTACGCTTCCAAAATCGCTCCTTGTCTCCCACAAAGTGGAACGCCCAGCGCAAGCAGTTTTCAGACACGCCCTAGCGGACCTGTCCGTTTCCAAAAATAATATATTTTGTTGAAGTTAATGCAACGAGACCCATAGGTCCCCTGGCATGGAGCTTTTGAGTACTGATACCGATTTCAGCCCCGAATCCAAATTCGCCTCCATCCGTAAATCGTGTGGAAGCATTCACATAAACTGCTGCTGCATCAATTTCATTTAAAAATTTCATTGCATTATTATAATTACCGGTAATAATGGCTTCGGAATGTTTTGTATTGTAATAATTAATATGGGCAATTGCCTGCTCAACGGTATCTACGATTTTAAGAGATATAAGACGGTCCAAATATTCTTTTCCATAATCCTCTTCCGCAGCAGGCTCCATTTCATTGCAGATTGCCCTTGCCCTTTCATCCCCGCGAAATACGATTTGTTTTGCCGTCAGCCTGTCATATAATAAAGGAAGAAAGCTGTCTGCCACCTTACTGTGAACCACTAAGGATTCACATGCATTACATACACCCGGACGCTGGGTTTTGGCATTGTAGATAATATTTAACGCCATATCAAAATCCGCATATTCATACACATATACATGGCAGTTTCCCGTTCCCGTCTCAATAACCGGAACCGTACTATTTTCTATCACCGATCTGATTAATCCGGCTCCGCCCCTTGGTATTAATAAATCGATATACCGGTTTAACCGCATCATTTCTTTGGCAGTTTCCCTGCCGGTATCCTCAATTAATTGAAGAGAATCCCCGGTGAGGTTAACATGGCCCAGCGCTTTTCGTATTGCATTTACAATGGCAATATTCGAATGTAAGGCATCGCTTCCTCCCCGCAGTATTACTGCGTTACCGGTTTTAAAGCAGAGTCCGAAGGCATCTGCGGTCACATTGGGACGGGATTCGTATATGATTCCTATCACACCGATTGGGACCCTTTTCTGCCCAATGGTTAATCCGTTGGGACGGTTGGCCATGGATATCACTTCACCTACCGGATCCGGTAAGTCAGCAATATCAAGCAGCCCATCGGCCATTCCCTGTATACGGTCATGATTTAATGTCAGACGGTCAATTAAAGATTCCATCATACCGTTTTCCTTCGCAGCAGCGATATCTGACTGATTCGCCCTGAGTATTTCCTTTTCGTGGCCTAATAACGATTTCGCTGCCTCACGCAGGCCTTCATTTTTCCGTTCCTGGCCTAAGGTATTTAAAATAGCTGCAGCTTTTTTGGCTTTTATACCAATCTCTTCTAAATATTTCATTTGAACCCTCCATCCTTTCCTATAGCTGTTTCTGGAACTTATTTAATTATTCTGCTTTGTGTTATAATCTGATCAACCTTTACATCATGCTCTTCTGCCGGCAGTTCATTGAGTATTTGAAAATCATAGGCTAAAGCAATTTTTATTAAGGGATAATCCCGGTATTTCATAAAAAAACCGTCATAATATCCTTTTCCATATCCGATACGGTTCCGATTCAGGTCAAATGCCAGGCCCGGAACAAGGATAAGGCTTTTTCCTTCCGTTTCGGGAACTGCTTCTTCCTCAGAGACTGGTTCTAATATCCCAAGTACGCCAGGTTTTAATTCTTCCAGGGAATGTATAAAGAAAAATTTCATCTCCCGCCCGGTAATTTTAGGAACCGCTACCTTTTTCTGCTGGTATAGGGCTGTCTTAAGCAGATTTGTGGTTACGACCTCCTGATGAAAGGATACATAACTGTATAAGCGGCTGCACTGCCCATATACGGGGGACTGTAATACCTGTTTTGTTATGAATCTACTAAAGGCCTGTATTTCCGTGGCCGGCAACCTGCTCTTTAATTCCTTTACGGCTTTACGGATTTCCTGTTTCGTCATCTACTGTTTATCCTTTTTCGTTAATTCTGTAACGGAACCGTCGGGATTTAACAGGGAAATCTGATTCAGCGTTCCACGAAGGTTCTTACGGATGGCGCCGATATATTCACTTCTTAAATCGGCCTGTTCCGACTTCTCTGCTTCCGTTAATCCCTCATTCCGGGATTTTTTATACAGTTCATTAATTCTAGCCAGTTTTTTATCCTCCATTTTATATTGCCTTTCTCATAAATTCTCCTTATTCTGCCTGACTGTCTCCTGACAGGTCAAGATATTTTTATGGGTATTGATTCGTACGGAGATAATCCATTAAAACAAAATTCTCATCCTTATGGGCTTTAAATATGGTACCGATATTTTTTCCTTCCATAATTTCATTAATTATGTAAATTTCTTCCCCATTGGCAATTATCATGTCCGCACCGGAATCGGTTGCTATTCTGGCGGCAGCAATCTTAGTCACCATACCGCCGGTTCCTACTGAAGTGGAAGAATCCTTTCCCATCTCACTTAATTTCCCGTCAATGACTTCCACATAATCAATAAATTCGGCTTCCGTATTCTTATGGGGATCATCGGTATATAACCCGTCAATATCGGATAACAGAATCAGCATATCTGCATTTACCAACGCAGCAACAATTGCCGATAAGGTATCATTATCACCAAACTCGATTTCATCCGTAGACACCGTATCATTTTCATTAACAATAGGAATTACGCCCATACGAAACAGTTCTTCAAATGTATTTAGTGCATTCTCCCTGCTAATATCATTAATCATTGTATATTTAGTCATTAATATTTGTGCCGGCACCTGATTATATTCTGCAAATAATTTTTGATATACCATCATCAGCCTTGCCTGCCCTACTGCCGCACAAGCCTGCTTAACAACTTTTTCTTTCGGTTTTTCTTTTAAATTTAAGCTTTCCCTTCCCACCGCAATGGCACCGGAAGATACCAAAATAACATCTTTTCCCTGATTTCTTAGGTCGGTTAATATACGTACCAGTTTTTCCATCTTAGACAGGTTTATACTGCCTGTTGCTTCATGAGTTAACGATGATGAACCAATCTTAATTACAATTCTCTTCTTATCTTTTATTGTTGATCTGTCAAAAGCCATGTTCTGCTCCTTTTCAATTTCTTTTTGCTGTCTAATCCATATGATTATGCTTTATAACGCCTTGCAATTGCTTCAAATATTTTAATTCCGTCTATAGCCGCTGAAGTAATGCCGCCGGCATAACCGGCTCCTTCTCCGCAAGGATAGATTCCTTTTATATTGGACTCATATTTATCGTCCCGTTCAATCCGAAGAGGAGAGGATGTCCGTGTTTCAACACCCGAAAGTACGGCCTCTTCATCCCGGAATCCCGGAATAACACGGTCAAATGCATTTACTCCCTCTACTAACGTATCGTAAACATAACCGGGAAGACATTGGCTTAAATTTGATAACTGATAATTACCCTTTATATTTGGTTTAATATGACCTATTGTAACACTCTCCCGGTTTCTGCACAAGTCTCCAAATAACTGAACCGGTATGAATCCCTTCCCTGCCCGGTAAGCCTGCCGCTCCCAAATACGCTGGAATTCCACACCTGCCAATGCCTCCGGTATTGTTTCCGACTGCGGGAAATCCTTTGGTGACACCGTCACGATTAAAGCGCTGTTGGCATTTGCTTCATCCCTGGCATGGTTACTCATACCATTCACTGCAATTCCTCCCTGTTCGGAAGAAGCATTCACTACAAATCCTCCCGGACACATGCAAAAGGAATAAATATTCCTTCCGGTGGAGGCACTGTAAGTTAATTTATAATCCGCAGCCGGCAGCTTCCCATGGTAATCACCGTATTGGTTCCGGTTAATGAAAAACTGCGGATGCTCTATTCTTACTCCCATGGCAAAGGACTTGGGGGACAGCTTAAGCCCTTTCCTACAGATTAAATCAAAGGTATCCCTGGCGCTATGTCCGATTGCCATAACCAGAATGCCGCATTCCATATACTCCTTCCGATTCAGCTCTATCCCTTTAAGACTTCCGTCTTCCAGGACAATATCCGTCAGACAGGTCCGAAACCTTACTTCTCCTCCAAGGGAAATGATTTCCTTCCTCATCCCCTTAACCACCCTCCGCAACC
>JAATEU010000098.1 GCA_015655565.1 Clostridiales bacterium | reverse complement strand
TTTTGAAATCCAATAAAAGTTTTATTCGGTCCGCCTTTCCAATCAAAAAAACTGTAAAATCCAGCCGTTATTAAAGGAATAAATACCGCAAATACATATAAAGCAACTGGTAACACTAAATATGCAAAGATTACTCTGTTCTTAGGTTGAATGGAACTTAACATTTTGCTGCCTCCTTATAACGTACCGTTATTGATTATATGCCTTATCTGAGAAACGCTGCTCAGATAAGGCCTGTCTGAAATTGTATATTTTCTTGTTAAGCTTTACCGGTATTACTTATTATTTTCTTAGGAATTAATAATTTTCCTCATAAGCTTTTTGCGCATTTGCCGCAACCTCTTCCGGTTTAGCATCACCATTTAACATATCCTGAAGATCGGTATTCAGCACATCCCAGACAGCACTGGAAATATAAGAGTCATAAATTTCACAAGGCGTATTGTCCACATAATTGTAGTTGTAAAAATCCCGGGTAAATTGATCGAATCCACTTAAATCAACATTCTCAACTTTCGTTAATCCGCCTAATGCATAGTTTACAGCTACATATTCAGCAAATGCAGGACCTGTCACTTCATAAACCAAGTCAACTGCTGCAGCTAATTTATCCGGATCATCCGCTACATCAGGACTGATTGCAACCGCATATCCCAGACCGGTAGCATGTGTCTTGTAAGAAGCCGTAGCACCTTCGGACTGAGGAATTACCGCAAATTTAGTTGTATTATAAAGATCGGAATCCTTTAAGGAAGCCTGGATATAAGAAACGTCCCAATTACCGCAGATATAGGCAGCCACATCACCGGAAATATAGTATTCTCTTGCATCTTCATTGGTAATGGCATTAAAATCAGCATTAAATATACAGGATGCAAAAATGTCCTGAGTAAACTTAAGGGCATCTACAAATGGCTTGTCGGTAAAGGCTGCGCCTTTCTTTTCAATTAAAGAGTGGGTTCAGTCAGCACCTGTAAATCTGTCACCTACTGTAGCCAGAAAAGTAGAATTAACCTGCCATTTGCCGCCGTTGCCAAAGGCAATGGTATCCATGCCTTTATCGGTAAAGTAATCTTTTGCTTTCAGCACTTCATCCCATCTTTCCGGAAATTTATCATATCCTGCATCTGCCCATGCTGCGGAATCATATACAACAACTGCACAGGTACCGCCTGTTAATACAGGAAGACCATAAATTTTTTCTTCTGATGTGAACGGATAGAATAAACTATCGTCATATTGAGATGCATAAATAGATTTTGAAATGATATCCGTCATATCTAAAACAAGCTCCTGTGCAGCCCATGCTTTTGTATTCATACCCTGTAATAAAAATACATCCGGCAGGTCATTTGCCGCTGCAAGTGTAGCTACCTGTGTTTTATAATCATCATTAGCTAATATATTCTGAACTAAGGTTATATCAGGATGTGTAGTTTCCCAATCTTTAAGTACTGTACGGAAACCGTCTGATCCGCCGTTTCCCTCAGATTCTTCCGAAGTTGAAAAATGCATAATTTCAAGCTCACCCTTATACGCAAGATCCGTTTTAGCAATATTCGTCTTTGTCGCAGCCGTATCTGTTGATCCTGTGCTGTCTCCCGTATTTTCTTGCGCTGCAGTACCCTGTGTCTCATCTACTGTAGAATTACCAGGTGCAGCCGTTTTTTCCCCACAGCCGGTCAACAATGCTGCAGCCAGTACTGCTGTTAGTAATACACTTAATAGTTTCTTTTTCATAAGCTAGTCCTCCTCCATTTTTCCTTATTCATATAAGATACCTATTTGTTGCATTTATATTATTATCAACATGACAGTGATAAAAATACCAAAATTATTAATCAATTAACTCAACTTGCCGACTGTGGCTCCTTTTTCTAATTCTCCGGAAACTATTATATGCTCTATTAATGTGGTTTTTGGTCTTTCAATTAAGTCTATGAGTTTCTCCGCCGCATACTGTCCCAATTTCTGTGTATCCTGGTTTATGGTGGTCAGCTGCGGATCTATGTACTTTGTGACCCGGATTCCATCATAGCCTGCTACGGATATATCTCCCGGAATCTTAAGTCCTCTTGCTTTGATTGCGTTAAGTCCTCCAAGGCTTGCAAAATCGTCAGGAAACAAAATACAGGAAGGCGGATTCGGCAAATCCAAAAGCTCATCCGTTATCCGGGCCGTTGCTGCAGTATCCCTGTATGCGGCTTCCCTTATATATTTATCGGGGATATCGATTCCCAATTCCTCCGCCGTTTTATAAAAACTGGCTAAACGGCTTTTCGTTACCGACGAATTATCTGCTCCATGGATATATGCAATCTTTAAATGTCCGCAATCATATAAATAGGTAAGCAAATCTTTCATGCCTTTAATATTGTCAGACATAATTGCAACCCTGCCGTTAAACAAATGGTCAATCGTCACAACCGGCAAATCACTTTTTATCAGTTCCAGAACTTCCGATTCATCGTAATTAATACAGGCAATCACCACCCCGTCCAGTCCTCTGTACCTGCAGTGCTCCAAATATGACATTTTATCTTTTCTCTGCCTGCTGCCGCTGATGAACGTAATATCATATCCCTGTTTTTCTACAGTTACCTTAAAGCTTTCCAATACGGCAACAAAATAATCATGAGTCAAACCGCTTCTTGCTTCATCCATAAACAAAACCCCAAGATTATAGCTTTTGTTGGTTTTTAATGTCCTTGCGGATGAATTAGGGAAATATCCCATTTCCTTTGCAGTTTCTCTGATTAACTGTTTTGTTTTTTCTCCTATGTCCCTATGTCCATTTAAAGCTTTACTTACTGTTGCTACGGATACCCCACATACGGCCGAGATGTCCTTCATAGATACCATGTACATTCCTCCTCACCCTGTGCAAGTCCATGTTTTACTGTACATTATATATCAATATGTAATATATATATTTATCACTTAATCGTTTTACTTTATCGATTAAGTACAGATATACTATATTATATTTTACTAATTATTGCAACACCTGTTTTATTTTCATGTAATATTTTATATTTTTATCGATTTTAAAATTGTTTATATGTTCATTATTACTTTTTCTATAAATTACTTTTTTCACAGTATATAATATCCATGCTACATTTCCTATTTTTTCCCTATTAATATATAAAATCCAAATTTATAGCATTTATTTATTGATTTTCAGTGCCAAACCGTAAGAATTATTAATAAAATTACAGCTTAATCGTTTTCTCAACAAACTATTTTATGATTCTAACAAACAGATAAATCCGTTTAATCCCCTGTCACTTCTACCCTGTATAATGAAACTGCTGAAAAAATCCTTGCAGGAAAATAATTATATTTACCAAAAAGGACTGTTGCAAAATTCAGATACTCTATACTTGCGGAAGAATAGGACTTTTACAAGTTTTTATTTGATTTTCCCCTTTAGTGCCAGATATTGATCGAAAATCAGACGGCTTACTTTAGAACTGTAAACAGTAGCGGGGTGGTCCGGATAATAAATAGGGTCTTTAAAATTCTTATTAAACAGGACAATTACGTATTTACCATAGGGAGTAGCAACGATTCCCCCGTCATTCCTGCAAGCATTCATGCTGCCGCTTTTGGAGGCAACATATACTAATTCCTCTTCCCCCGTATCTTCACTGTCCAGATAATACTGTGGGAAACTCTTAGTAAGTGCTGAGTTATAATGCTGCTTCTTAAAAATCATAAGCATCTGCCTTGAGGCATTTTCACTGATTAATTCTTCCTTACAGATCATTTCAAAAATTCTTCCGTAATCTTTTGGTGTTGTTGTTCCTAATTGTTTGTACTTATTAAAATCAATTTTATTATGCAGTTTTGTATATTTAAAACCATGGGATTGTATAAATTCATTAATGGTATCCAAATCTAAATAATCAATCATCATATTGGTTGCAATATTATCACTGACAATTATCATCAGGGTTGCCACATTTTTTACTGTTAATTCCACACCATAGTCCAGGCTTTTTAACACACCGCTGCCTCCGATTTCATTGTCTTTGGTATATATTAACCTATCATTCAGGTTTTTATTACCCCTTTCCGCTTCATCAAATAAAGTTCCTAAAATATAAGTTTTAACACAGCTTGCAGTCTCATATTTTTCATTTATATTGATTTCAACTTTATTTCCCCTGAAATCGTTCACATAGATTCCCATCCTGCCGTTATAACTGGCTAATTCAGCCTGAATTCTGTCTTCTAAGGTTATTTCTTTCATACATGGCTCCTGTCTGCGTACATTGAATGCAAAATAAAGAGAGGGTCTGCTGCTAAATTCAGATAGTCAAAGCGGATATTCCGGAGCCGCTGCTGCCTGACTCTATCCTGCCACGCAGCAGCGCTTATTTTCAGCGGGAGCCCTTTCTTCCCACTGAAACAAGTAAGTCCATCCCTCTTTCTTCCAGACCTTTTATCCATTTTATTTTAGGACGTCTTTATATAAACGCAGTACATTCTTATAAAATACGGCTTCTATTTCATGCTGCTTTAAACCTTCCTCCGATAAAGCTTCCGCCAATAACGGCAGACAGGAAGCATCCGGTAAATCCCTGTGGACGGATATGCCGTCAAAGTCTGAACCTAATCCAATACATTCATATCCACCGATGGAGGCAATATATTTAATGTTATCCACAATTGCAGCAATGGTACCCACAGCTTCCTTTTCATCCTGAAACTCCTGCAAGAAGCTGGGGCAGTAATTTATCCCAATTACGCAGCCTCTTTCCGCCAGTTTCCGGATCATGTCATCGGACAGATTTCTTACGTGGTTACAGATTCCCCTTGCATTGGAGTGGCTTGCCACAAAAGGTCCGGCAGTATTTTCAAGTACCTGGTAGAAACCGGCGTCCGATAAATGGGAAACATCAATTATCATTCCCAGTCTTTCCATCTCCCTTATAAATTCAAGTCCAAATTCCGTTAAACCTTTTTTCGTATTCGGGGTCTTAAAATCAGGCTTTTCCCCTTCAATCAGCTTAAAATTCGGATATCCGATTCCATTCTCATAATTCCAGGTTAAGGTAAGCATTCTTACCCCTAAACGGTAAAAATTTCTTAAATGGGCTAAATCACACCTGGTAACACCGCCTTCTTCAATGGTCAACACGGCTGACATCCTGCCTGCCTTTCGGTTATTAACAATATCTTCATAGTTTAATGCCAAAGCTATCTTATCCCTGTTTTGTTCCAGTTGTTCATAAAATAAATCAATTAATTTTAAACAGTGTTCCAAAGGCTCCGGATATTCCTTAATATTTACAAACATTGCAAAATTTTGAACCAGATAATCCCCTTTCGTTAACTTTTCTAAGTCGATATGCAAATTATTTTTTGCAAGCCCCGCATCCAAACCCGCCCGAATCCCGCAGAATAGTTCGGGTATGGTATCACAGTGCATATCTGCAACTTTCATGCCTTATGCCGCCTCACTTTCCCAATATACCGAATTGATTATGTTATCATTTACATATATATCTTGAAACAAATACACCCCCGCCTAAGAGAAGGTTACTGAAAAAGTCCCTTTCACAAACTTGGCACGAATATATATACACCTTTATTCATTCAGCTTCCTAAAAAGGGACTTTTTCAGCAGCCCCGCCTAAGAGGCATGGGACTTTCCTGACAGGTTAAAATATGCTTCCTACAGCCTTTCGTATTTTAAATAAATCATCACGATAATCCTTATCCTCAGGGTTTAGGCTATTGATCACCACACCATCGCTTCCATTTTTTCCGGTAGAATGTACATATTTATAATCACCGATGTACATGGCGACATGCCCGGGAAAGAAAAGCAAATCTCCCGGTTTTTTACACCCATATGGAATTTCGTGGATTGGGAAGCCTTCTGCAATACCTGCATCCCGGTATATTATGACCCCATTTAACATATAAGCGGCAGAACATAAACCGGAGCAGTCAATTCCCAGGGGCGTCTTTCCTCCCCAGCGATATTGGGTTCCCATATAGGACAGTGCCGTATTCACAATATTATTACGGAGCTTATCTTCGTTCTCAAGAGTATAAGCGGTAATATACGTGCCTAAAAACTTTTCCTTCATATAGCCGGTTCTTCCATCACATAAGGCAACCTTAACCCAGCCGCCTTCACCTGCAGGTTTAAGGGCAGCTACAACTGCCCCTTTGGTAAGGCTTATCAGATGGTGTCCCTGGATCTTGGGCATGGACAGCACATCTGCATAGGCCTGAAGCACCACTTTTTTGGCTGACTTATCCCAAATTTCAATTTTGTCTTCCTCTAATAGGAGTGCTGATTTATGTACATAACCGGTATAATGGTAATGTGTTTTGCCTTTAATTTAATTGCACCAATTGCAATATTAATTTTATTTGCAGGATGTATATATAAACTCAGTTGATGGCTTGATAACTGAGGTGAAGATTTACAGTGACGCCCTTTTCCCTGCAATGATTGAGGATATAACTACTGCCGGGAAAGGTGCGAGAGACAATGGGGAAGCAGGAAAAGTTGCACTACAAAAAGTGGTGCCAAAATATGCAGACACTAATTGTGCTAACTATGTGGAACAATTTAGTGCATGGATTGTCA
>JAATEU010000166.1 GCA_015655565.1 Clostridiales bacterium | reverse complement strand
TTTTTTAGTTCACATAATAATTTTCTACAATTATAGTAAGATTACGTAAGAATAATTGATTATTATTGATTTCTACTTAATATTACATTATTTTACATAATTTTTACATCACTTTATCCACAGTATCCACATTATCCACTGTTGCTTTTCTCCGGCTAATTCCATAAAAATAGCCTATTTCCTTATATTCTAACCTGTGATATAATGTCCTGACAAAGGAAAATGTGAGGTCTATGTGAAAATGAGTACAATTATATTAAATTCCAACAGTGTTACAGAAACTACGATTATACCGAATCTGTTTATTGATGATTTTATGCCCTCTGCCAATGGTTCTTATGTGAAGGTGTATCTATATCTGCTTCGGTGTATTAATTGTTCCGCTGACATTGAGGTTACAATTTCTTCCATCGCAGACCGATTGGACGATACGGAAAAGGATATTATTCGTGCTCTATGCTATTGGGAGAAAATAAACTTAATTTCTCTCTTACGAAATACCGATAATGACATTATTTCCATTATCATAAATGATATCTATGCCCTAAGCCGGAGCCGGGATAAAGCCTTGGACGAAGTAGCGCCGGCTGCTGCTGTGGCGGCCGGTTCGGCCGCTCTTCCAAAACAGGAAGAACCGCCGGCCTTACCGGAAGAAAAAGAACCAAATCAAAACCGGTTATTTGAAAAGCCAACCTATTCGGAAGCACAAATCAAACAGCTTACCAATACGGATGAAGTAAAATGGTTGTTAAATATTATAGAGATTTATCTGGACCGTCTCATTAAGCCGATGGATCTCCAATTAATCCTTTACCTCTATGAAAGTGTTGGATTCTCTGCAGAACTTATTATGTATCTGTATGAATATTGTGTATCCAAGAATAAGAAAAATCCTTCTTATATCGAAGCGGTTGCCCTTTCCTGGGCTGAAGAGGGTATTGATACGGTAGAGAAGGCAGAAGCTGCCACTGCACTATATAACAGTAACTACAATGCGGTTAATAAAGCCTTTGGATTAAACCGAGCTCCCGGACAGGTTGAAAAACAGTTTATCCATAAATGGCTGAACAAATACGGCTTTTCCATTGAGATTATTGTGGAAGCCTGTAACCGTACCATTCTTCTGACACAGAAGCCAGACTTTAAATACGCGGATAAAATATTGGAAAATTGGCATAAAAAGGACGTCAGGGAGCTGGCCCAGATCACAAGGCTGGATGAAGAACATTCAAAAAACGCCGCCTTAAAAGCAAACAATAAATCCGGCACTGCCCCAAAGCCTTCCCAGAACAACCGCTTTAATGCCTTCCCCCAAAGGACTTATACCGAGGAAGATTATTCTTCCATGGAACAAAGGTTATTACATAAACAATAAACTTAAAATACTCCTGGAAACTTGTTTCAAATTGGGAAGAAATTTTAGATGCTGAATTCAAATTGTGAATATTTTTGTGATATCCTACAGCACCTAAAGCAAAACAGGTTAAGGTTATGAAGGTTTCCGGAAACATGCAGTCAATTAAAGGAGATTTACGTTATGGCTTTAAAAAATTATCAATATAATAAGATCTTGCGTGAATATGATACGAAGCAGCTGCAGAATAAGCATAATCTGGATATTCGTACGGAAGAGGTTTACAGAGTCATTCCGGAACTGAAGGAAATTGATGATGAGGTTGTTACCTGCGCAGTGCAAAGCGCCAAGCTTCTTTTAATGGGCGATAATAAACCCCTGTCAAAGTTAAAGAAGATAACGGAGGAAGCATCATCCAAAAGAATTGCACTGTTAGTGGAACATGGATATCCGGAGGACTACCTGTTGTCCAAATACCATTGCAGTGATTGTAAGGATACCGGTTATATCGGCAATGAAAAATGCCACTGCTTTAAACAGGCCATTGTGAATATTGTTTATTCCCAGTCGAATATTAAAACAGCCATTGAAAGGGAGAATTTTATTTCCTTTTCCTATGATTACTATTCCGAAGATTATGTTGATCCCAGTACCAGAATGACTCCCCGTGATAATATTAAAAAGGTTGTTGAAGTATGCAGGCATTATATTGAAGACTTTGATAAAGAATACAATAATCTTTTACTCTATGGCAATACCGGTGTGGGTAAAACCTTTCTTGCCAACTGTATCGCAAAAGAACTTCTGGACAGGGCCCATACGGTAATTTATTTAACGGCTTTCCAGCTTTTCGATATATTGGAGAAGAGTAAGTTCGGCAAAGGAGAAGATAACTTTGAATTCCGGAATCAGTTTGACTACATATTGGACTGCGATTTACTTATTATTGATGACTTAGGTACTGAATTAAATAATTCCTTCATAAATGTTCAGTTGTATTTATGTATTAACGAACGTTTCCTAAGACGGAAGTCTACTATTATTTCAACGAATTTATCCTTGGATAATATTAACACTGTATATAGCGAACGTGTTTTTTCAAGATTAGCAAGTAATTATTCCCTGCTAAAAATAGTCGGTGAGGACATCCGGCTGAAAAAACTGTTTTAGATTATTCAGGACCAGGGTACTTCCAGGTTGACAACACTAGTTTTTTATTTAGCCTTGACTAAATATATGGTTAATGGTATAACGTTAATGGACATTTTACCATTCACATGACAATGAGGCTGTTGCAAAATATCAGTTTTATATGAATTGCGTAAAAAATAGGATTTGTATTTCTCAAAATTTAAACTCGGTCCCGTGAATAAACGGCTGTATTCTCTTTTTTACAGCCATTATTTCATGCTTTATATCAAATAACCGTGAAATAAAAATCACATTCCCGCAAACAATATAATCTTTGAATGATGCAACACCCTCGTTATATAAAACAAATTTCATTGGAGGTCAATAGAATGCCGCAGCAAGAAAAATTTTTAGAAACAATCCCGGTCGGTACATTAGGGATTATATCTTTGGAAAGCAGCAAATCCCTGGGACAAAAAGTAAATGATTATATTGTGGATTGGCGTAAGGCAAGAGAAAGCGAGCATACTTCTACAATTGCATTTGCAGGTTATCAGCGTGATTCCTATCTCATCGATGCATGCTGCCCAAGATTCGGTACCGGAGAAGCAAAGGGTGTAATCAGGCAATCCGTTCGTGGTTCTGATCTATACCTTCTGTTGGACGTTTGCAATTACAGTTTAACTTACACGGTTTGCGGACATACCAACCATATGTCTCCGGATGACCACTATCAGGATTTAAAGAGAATTATTGCGGCTGTAGGCGGCAAGGCCCGCAGAATCACTGTAATCATGCCTTTCTTATATGAAAGCAGACAGCATAGGCGAAGCTCCCGGGAATCCCTGGATTGTGCCCTGGCTTTACAGGAACTGACCAATATGGGTGTAGAAAGTATTATAACTTTTGATGCCCATGACCCCCGTGTCCAGAACGCAATTCCTTTAAAAAGTTTTGAAACCGTACAGCCTACTTATCAGTTTATAAAAGCATTATTAAAAAAAGTACCGGCTCTCAATCTTGATGCGGAACATATGATGGTTATCAGCCCGGACGAAGGCGGCATGAACCGGGCAGTTTATTTTGCCAACGTACTTGGTGTTGACCTGGGTATGTTTTATAAGCGCCGTGACTATACTACCGTTGTTAACGGCCGAAATCCCATTGTGGCCCACGAATTCCTGGGTTCCGACATTGAAGGCAAAGACATGTTAATTATTGATGACATGATTTCCTCCGGTGAAAGTATGATTGATGTTGCTAAAGAATTAAAGAGACGAAAGGCCGGAAGAATTTTTGTTGCTTCGACCTTCGGTTTATTCACCAATGGTCTGGCTAAGTTTGATGAAGCTTATGAACAAGGTTTAATTTACAGGGTTTTAACTACCAACTTAGTTTATCAGACAAAAGAGCTGTTATCAAAACCCTATTATATCAGCGTGGATATGAGTAAATATATTGCCTTATTAATTGATACCTTAAATCATGATTCTTCCATCAGTAAGCTGTTAAGCCCGACAGAACGTATCCAGAATATTTTAAATAAATATAAGAAATAAGCTGGAGAATACTTATCTTTAATGAATGCGGCATGGCAGTTCCGGGTTCGTTAAAGCAGAATAAAAGCCGGATAGGATGAAATTCATGATTCATCCTATCCGGCTTTTACGGCTTAAGGAGCCGGGGTAAGGGAAGCGGTTATTCCTTCCGTACCGATTCCCCTGTCTTCATCACTCCAGCTGTTTTCCCCGCTGTCATTCCCGGAAGGATCCGTTTCTGAAGTATCTTCCCCCTGCCCGTCTTCATCGGACTGGTCGGTACCGGGATAATCCCCTCCATTGTTATCATCATTCCACTCTGAATCGTCATCGTCCAAACCATCATCCGGATAGTCCTCCATATCATCTTCACCGGAATTATCCTGGTCTTTTGTTTCCATACCCCCGGTACCTTCCTGATTCTCTGAACTGGTTTCTTCTGTTTCTTCCTCTGTTGTATCTTCCTCCTTTGTAGGTTCCTCCGAGGTTTCATCCTCAGGCCTGTCATCTTCATAAGGTGTAAATACCGCAGTCTCCAATCCTTCATGGATTGAATTCATATACCGCTTCCAGATAGTACCCGGAAAGCTTGCACCGGATAATTCACTCATCGCTTTTGGAATATCATATCCAACCCATACTCCCGTGGTATAATA
>JAATEU010000169.1 GCA_015655565.1 Clostridiales bacterium | reverse complement strand
GCAGATCAATAACACCATACATAGGCAGATAATATTAAAATAATTTCTTTTCATTTCTTAAACACCTGATGGTTGCTGTTTTTTTTAATATATTCCTATGTTGGAAAATTTATTGCAACAATACTGCTTTTGCTGTGATTATCCTGCCTTAATCTGCAGTTTTACAGAATTTCAATATGGTTTTTAATATAATGATAACCAAAAAACTTATTACTCCTGTCAAGACAATTGTTCCTCCTGGTTTCAATTTTGCATAATAAGACAAAACCAGACCTGCTATTGTAAAACAAACGGCAAAACCAACAGAATATAATAATGTCATCTTATAGCTTCTTCCAATCTGCATACCACAGGCAACCGGTATTACAAGCAAAGAAGACACCACTAAGGCCCCTACGGTCCGCGATGCTATTGAAATAGTCAAGGCAGTCAAAAGGGTAAATATAAAATTAACCGATTTTACCGGTACACCTGCAATCCTGGCCAACATTTCATCAAAACAAATATAAAACAGGTCCTTGTATAAGAGTAAAAAAGCCGCTAATACACATAAGCTTACAATAATAACCAACCAAAGTTCCAAATTACTGATGGCAACGATACTTCCAAAAAGAAAACTGTTAAAATTTGCACTGCTTTTAGTAAGCCCGGATAAAACACCTGCCAAACCAATCCCGGTAGACATAATGATTGCAATAGCCATTTCAGAATATCTGGGTATTTTTTTTTGGATGAACTCTATACTAAGTGCAGCCACAATACAGGCTCCCGTTGCACCTAAAATAGGATTTATGCCAATAAGAAGCCCAATGGCCACACCGGCAAGTGAGGTATGTGACAGCGCATCACCTATCATAGACTTCCTTTTCAGAACAATTATCATACCAATACAGGGAGCTATAATTGCAAGAAGCACACCTACCAAAAAAGCCCTCTGCATAAAAGCATACTGTAAAACCCTCACATCTTCACCTCATCTTTAATCAACTCTGATATTTTTCCATCTTCTAATTGCAGAATTCTGGTGATGCCCCCACATTCTTTTAAAGAAGCATGTGTTACCATAAGAATTGTCAGGTTTTTCTCTTTATGTAGGGTCTCTAAAATATCATATAACTGCCTGACTGATTTTAAATCAATTCCATTCGTCGGTTCATCCATAATAAGTAATTCCGGTTCTGTTACCAGTGCCCTGGCCAGCATTACTCTCTGCTGCTGCCCTCCTGAAAGTTCACCAATCATAGCTTTACCAAACCGCTCCATGTCCAGTTGATTCAAAGCAGCAGATACCTGAATGCGATGATCTTTGGACGGAAAACGAAATCTTCCGATTTGCTTATATAGATTCGCCATTACAATTTCTTCAACAGTAGCGGGAAAATTTTGATTTGCGAATGTACCATTTTGCGCAACATACCCTATTTTTCCGCCAGTCTGCATCTTCCCGCTTTCTGTTCCCATTATCTTTATAATTCCATGCAGCGGCTTAACCTCACCAAGAAGTAACTTTAACAAGGTACTTTTACCCGTGCCGTTTCCCCCTGTCAACACTACAAAATCACCCTGCCTGATATTCATACTGATATTTTTCAGGATAAGTTCTTTGCCGTATGAGAAATCTAAATTCTGTATTTCTATTGCTTGCATCCTGTACCTTCATTCTTAAAAATAACAGGAGACAGGCATTGTACCTGTCTATTTCCTATTCTACTCAACTTAATTACCGTAATGCATTTAATAAACGCTGAAGATTTTCCTCCATAACTGAAAAATAATCTGCTCCTGCATTCAGCTCTTCATCGGATAAACCTTCCAATGGATTAAGCACATCCGTCTCGACTCCAACCTCATTGGCAATCGTTTCTGCAACCTTAGGACTGACCAGTTCTTCAAAGAAAATAATCTTAACGTTGTTTTCCTTTGCAAATTCAATAATTTCTTCCATTCTTGCAGGATCAGGCTCAGAATCAGGGGAAAGCCCTTCGATTCCAACCTGGTTCAGTCCGTAGGCTTTACACAGATAGCCAAAAGCTTCATGTGCAACTATAATATCCTTCTTTTCTAAACCTGTCAAGGCATCCTTATATTTTTGATCTAATTCATCAAATTCAGCTGCATAGGTTTCATAATTCTTTGTAAAATATTCTGCATTACCCGGATCTGCTTTTACTAAAGCATCTTTTATATTTAACATTACTTTTTTTGCATTTACAGGATTCAACCATACATGTGGATCATAAGCTTCTTCGCTGTCTTCTTCTCCTTCCTCACTATGGCCTCCCAATAATTCAATTCCGGCAGAAGCTTCTACCGTTACAAGCTCTTTATTTCCTAAACTGTCCAGCACGGTATCTACCCAATGTTCCATACCTGCTCCGTTATAGATAAACATATCCGCTTCCTCCAGGGCAGCAATATCAGAAGCAGCAGGCTCCCAGTCATGAGGTTCATTTCCAGCCGGTACCATGCCGGTAACTGAAACTTTTTCACCTCCCACCTTTGAAACAAAATCATACATTGGATAAAAACTGACCATAACATTCAGTTTTTCCGATTCATTCTCCTGTTCCCCTGCTGCCTGTGTCACATCTGCACCCTGGCCTGCCGTATCAGCATCCACTGTTGCTGTATCTTTATTGTTAATACCTGTATCTGCATCTTTATTGCTGCTGCATCCGATACACAATATGGCAACCATCATAATTGCCGTTAAAAGACCTGCGGGTTTCTTCATAATTTAACCTCCTTTTAACATCCAAACTTAAATTCATCCTGTTAGCATTCTGTACATTCTAATATAATTTTAACTCTCATGTCAGTTGTTTCCTTTCTGAATTTAATACTTTTCTTACCAGCTTGTCTTCTTTAAAAGCAAAGTACTTGCATTTGCATTAACAAGTTAAATAATAGCACATTAAATTAATTTGTCAATATATTTTATTACTTTAATAATTTTACTTGTTACTATTCAGCCTTACAGCTAAATAGTAATATATGATGCACAGAAATGCTGCTAACAGCAGTTCGCGGGTAATCATGGACAGGAGCGCGCAGGAATACAAGCGGGAAACGGCGGCATTAAGTAAACTGCACAAATGAGTGAAAGCATGCATACAGTAGATAGTACTTACAAACCATTGTAAGCAGAATAAAGGAAAATATATGAGAAAAAAAGAAAAAAATTTTGACGGAATCCTTCGGATTGGAATTGTGGGTGTTGCGGTACTTGCACAATTGCTTTTACTTACAATGCTTGTAATGCTCCTAAAACAAAATGTGGTGTATATCTATTTTTTGCTGGAAATATTGGGGCTGATCGGTGCACTCATCCTTGCTAACAAAAACAATCATTCGACCTATACTATTTCATGGCTTATTATAATCCTTGTTCTTCCTGTATTCGGATTTTTGCTTTACCTTTTATGGGGAAGGACTAGTATATATGGCCGGAAGAGTAAAAGAATACGTGCCCTGTTGGAAAAGAGATTCCATTGGTTAAAAATAAAGCCTGCTGTCAGCGGTCAGCTGCAGCAAACTTACCCATCCCTGCAAACAATGGCAGGCTATCTTGAAAAGAACGGTTTTCCTTTGTATAACAATACTTCGGGCAAATACTTTGAGCTCGGTGAACTGCAGTTCGAGCAAATGCTTCGTGATATGGAACAGGCTGAAAGGTTTATTTTTCTTGAATATTTTATAGTTGCACAAGGAAAATTGTGGGGCAAATTCCATGAGGTGTTAAGACGCAAAGCCTCTCGGGGGGTGGAAGTCCGTCTTTTATTTGATGATATGGGGAGTATCCTGGTAATGCCGGATAATATGGTAAAGGAACTGGAACAAGAGAGTATTAAGGTGCATCGGTTTAATCCCGTCCATATCTATATATCCAGATTCTATTTAAACTACCGCAATCATCAAAAAATAGCGGTTATTGACGGAAATATCGGCTATACGGGGAGTGCCAATCTGGCAGATGAATATGCCAATCTGTATGCAAAGCATGGTCATTGGAAGGACACTGCCCTGCGGATGGAAGGCGATGCCGTTTTCAGCCTGACGATTACATTTTTGCAGATGTGGGCATCCGGGACGGGAATACAGGAAGATTATTTGCCGTATCGGCCCACGGTAAACAGGAAAGGGGATGGTTTTTATCTGCCTTTTTATGACGGTCCGGTTGATAACCCTGACAATCCGGCTGAGACTATGTATTTAAAAATGATATTTCATGCTAAGAAATATCTCTACATTACAACCCCTTATCTGGTCGTTGACAACACAATGCTGGATGCCTTATGCGCAGCAGCCATGGGAGGGGTCGATGTGCGGATTATCACTCCTAAAATATGGGATCACTGGTATGTTCATGTGATGACACGCTATAATTATGGCAGGCTGATCAGAGCCGGCATCCGTATCTATGAATATACGCCTGGTTTTATGCATGCAAAGACAATCCTAAGTGACGATGAGCATGCTGTAATCGGAAGCATTAATATGGATTTCCGCAGCTTTTATCTGCAGTTCGAAAACGGGGTTTGGATGTGTGGAACACCCGTATTAAAGGATATTAAAAAAGACCTGTTTCATGTTTTTGAAGTAAGTGAGGAAATATCTATGGATGATTGGAACCGCCGTCCGCTGCATATAAGGCTGCTGCAGGCATTTTTAAGGTTGTTTATACCGCTTCTTTAAAATTTTGTTCCATTCGACAGAAGGAAACCAGTTTCAGGCAAATTAAATGGAGGCTGTTGCGAAAAGGATTAAATTTTGCAACAGCCTCTACTTTAATTCTTGTTTCTATTTGTGTGCGTATTAAAAAGTGACCTCCAGAGCGTCAATATTGGCCAGATCATTACCTGTTGTTTCCAGCCTGATGGTATTGGCGGTACCGCTTACAAGAGTCACCTCTACTTCTTTTACGCTCCAGGTAGTCCAGGATCCGGTAGGTTCAAAGGTGATATTCTGCCAGGTGCCTCCGTTTACTTGTATCCGTCCCGTTCTGGAAGCTGTCGTACCTAATGCATTCCTGAATTTTAATGTAGCGGTGCCACCGGTTCCTCCGTCTATATTTTGAAATTCCAGGTATCCGCTCTTGCTTGGAAAATTAATATAGCCGGTTCCGTTATAACCGCTGTTCTTGCTTTCCAGGAATGCTTCCCCTCCATATACTGCATTTTCAGCCTGATACTGGCTGCCGGTTTCTTGTGTAGGGTTTGTTTGGGCATCTGTCAGGTATATCGTGGGTGTAGGGGGAGTTGACATGCCATTTCCCAGAAAGAAGCTTGTGTGCGGCGGCTGATTGTATGCCACATTTTGCCATGCTATACCCATACGGTAAACGGGATCGTGCATGAGGGTATAAATACGGCGGCTGGTAATATTGGTAGTGGTGTAAATACGGAGGTATTTATTATCCGATGTCCTCCAAATGGCTTCTTCCCTCCAGTCTCCAAGGATGTCGGCCTGCAGGCAGGGTGTTGCTTTCGTGCCGTTGCAGGAAGCACAGCCACTGGCAGAAAGCAACGTTCCCCCGCCATACTTGGTGATGGAAGTTCCGTCTAATAGTTCGCGGAGTTCATCGCCATCCCACCAAATTGCAAAATTTGTTGAGGAAGGTGCACTGCCCAGGTTTTGTCCTGTACTGCTATAAAGGGAAGAGCCGGAAGCCCATACTTCTTCCCCGGAATAGCTTGCCGTTAAATCAGCGGAGCATGCCCTGCCCACATCACCGGTTGAACTAAATTGAAATAATACGCTGCCTGTTTTTGCGTCACGCATGGCTGCTCCAATTCCGCCGTTACCGGCGCTGTTTTCGAAGCAGCTCCAGATTTCCAGACCGGAACGGTTGGGATTTAAGTCTCCTAAATGCATGGCATCCCCGTGCATCAGACCTGTATTATACAATCCTTTTCCCGTGTTATCTATGGTACACGCACCGTAGACAATCTCATCCATACCGTCATCATCTACATCGGCTACACTGAGATTGTGGTTTCCCTGTCCTGCATAACCGGAATTACCGCTGCTGTTACTGTCAAATGTCCATCGCTTTGTAAGTGTGGAGCCATTCCAATCATATGCTACAAGTACTGCCCTTGTGTAATATCCCCGGCACATCACAAGACTTGGATGTACTCCGTCCAGATATGCGATGCATGCCAGAAAACGGTCTACCCGGTTGCCATAGGAATCTCCCCAGTTCGATACGGTACCTCTGGCAGGCTCATAATCGGCAGTATAAAGTGCTTTTCCTGTTAAGCCTTGGAATACGGTTAAATACTCAGGCCCTGACAATATATATCCGGAAGAATTCCTGTAATCTGCGCTGGAACTTCCAATGACAGTTCCTGCACCGTCTTTGGTTCCATCTGCAGTTTTGCAGGCAACCTCAGCTTTTCCGTCCCCGTCCAAATCATAAACCATAAACTGGGTATAATGGGCACCAGCCCGGATATTTTTTCCCAAG
>JAATEU010000220.1 GCA_015655565.1 Clostridiales bacterium | reverse complement strand
CCCAGAGGCAATATACTTGGCATTACAACATCAAGGAAATCCTTTTGTATGCTAAACGTTGATGTTAAGCTTGCTACCTCCAGTCCACAAAGGCATTTAACATAATTTACAATTAAACCGCCCATTACCATACAACCCATAACAGAGGCTCCTTTTAACAGTTTGTTAAGGGTACCCCGTTCCAGGAAATCCATAATGGCGTCGCTGCCGGCTTTATAACCGAACATAAAGTTGTAATAGCTTAATATATAAGCAGCCGCAACAATTACAACGGCATAAATGATAGAACCCCAAATGTTGCCGTTTCCAGACCGTGTTATATCAATACAAATCGCAAGCAAAATCGGAATAACAACACCTTGCCATATCGTGTCTCCAACGCCAGCCAATGGTCCCATTAACGAGGTCTTAACATTAGTGATAAATTCAGCGGGAATATCTTCTCCCCTCGACTTTTGTTCTTCCATGGCAACAGCCATTCCCAAAATACAAGCTCCAAATTCTATATGAACATTAAAAAACTCAATCTCACGTTTCATTACCTCTTTACGTTTTTCAGGATTATCCTTATACAAATATTTAATAACAGGAACAAAAACGTGAGCGCAAACTTGCCCCATCATTCTTTCATAGTTATAACATGTCTGTGGGAATGTCTCCCAGATAAACCACGCCTTTGTTAATGCTTTTTTCGGAATTAAGCTTTTCTTTTCTTCCGGTTTCTTTTCTTCCGCCATATTAATCATCCTCCCTTACAGTCACTGTTTCCTTAGAGATCTGAACATAAATAACTGCTACAATCAAGGCTATAATACCTAAAGTCATAAGTCCTAACCCTGAATAAACAGCTAAAATAAAGCCAAGGAAGAAAAATACACGCGATTCCCCTTTGAAAATATACTGTAATGTTATTCCAATACCAAGAGCAGGCATTAAGCCTCCAATTATCTGGAAAATTTTAAGTATCGTTCCACTTAACATATCAAGTACTCCCTGAATATAAAAAGCTCCGAAATATGCTGCTAACGTACATGGAATAACTGTCATTATAAAACACATTATTTGAGGATATAAAATATTAGCACGCCAAATTTTATTGTATTGCTCATTCTCAATATATTTATCAGCCATATGGACAAATATTGAATCAAAGGTCATACGTCCATACCATACAACGGTACCAAGAATACCTATAGGAACTGCCAAAGCAAGTGCCGTATCTGTATCAAGTCCACCTACAATAGCATATGCGGTACCTAAAATACCCGCTAAGCCCATATCTGTCGGCATACTGCCTCCCGCCGACATAAATCCAAGATACACAAGGTTAATAGTTCCCCCTATTACAGCCCCCTGAACAGGGTCCCCTAAAATAATACCGGTAATTAGTCCGCATACCAAAGGTCTTTGCAATGACCATAACCCCACAAACGGTAAATTACCAATTGCCAGCCAATATGTAATACCACATAGAACTGCCTGCAAAAGTGACATATAAATCAATCTCCTTTTCATTTTTTCAATTGACTTGCAGCATCGATCACCTGCTGTTCAGGTACCAACTGATAAAAAACATATACATTTTTGCTTATCATGTTTTTAATCGATTCAATTTCTTCAGGACTGCACGCTACATTTTTTATAAACGGCGTACGGTTGTCACGAATTCCCATGCCCCCTAAATTAATTTTGTTCAGTTCTACTCCCCTGTTAATCAAACACAGAAAAGTTATCGGCGTTTTTGCAAGAATCATAATTCTTTCGCCTTTTACAGGCTCACCTTTTAGTTTCTCACTTGCTTCATCAACAGAATAAACATTCACTTTGACTCCCACAGGCGCAAGCGTCTTTATTACCCTGCAATTGAATTTATCGGCCGCCACTGCGTCATCAGCAATTATAATGTGATTTACACTTAAACTTGGCGTCCAAACAGAAACTACCTCCCCATGTATTAATCGGTCGTCAACTCTGGCTAAAACAACGTTTCTCATTCTTATTCACCTCCTTCATTTAATGATTTTCCTACATCAAGTATTGTGCTTGGCGCAAGTACCATTAACCTTTCACATATTTCATCAGGCGTACTTCCTCCATTTCTCGCCATAACCGCCTCTATCAAGAGTGGAAGGTTAATTCCAGTTATATGATGTAGTTTATAATGCTCCGTCAAAGAAACGACTGAATTAAATGGGCTTCCATGATATAAATCTGTAAAAAATATTAATTCCTCATCCCCTGATTTCTTAATTTCCTTTTCTAATTTTTCCGTAAGACTTGTAACAGAGTCTTCAGGATATAAACCATAAGCAACTATATTTTCCTGACCGCCAAGAAGCATTTGGACGCTGTCCATCATTCCTTGAGAATAATTTCCATGTGATACTAAAATAATTTTCAATATTGTAACCTCCGCTGTATTGTTTTCTATTCAGAATCCATCCGGCAATATGGTAAAGTTCATCTGCATAACGGCAATATACACCTTCTCACACCTGCTTTACTTTCTGAAAAGATATCCAAGCGCTTCCACCCTGATGGCTTCATTAAGGACTATTATTAATTATGATTATGATTTCTTCTTGATTATTTATAAAATTGTCTAATATTGTTTAATGCACTGTATTTGATTCGAGTATATCATATGAATTTATTAGATTGTGATGATTAATTGCGTAATATTTACGCATTTTTGTTACTTAGCACAATAACAGATTGCGTTATAGATTACGAAATATAAAAAATTTTCACCTAAAACAATTATTGTATAATTTAATTAAAATTATAGGGAATAGGAGGATTGCTTTAGCGGAATTTAAAACACCGCTATTGCTATTAAAATATGAAAATAGTAAACGGTTTTGACATTATGGAATACGCAAAAACAAATAACTACATTCTACCAGCCTTTAATACAACCAATCTGGAGATGACCTATGCCATTGCAAAGGGGTTAAATGAGGCCAAGCTTCCCGGATATATCCAAATATCATCAAACAATCTAAGACTTTCAAATCCCGATGCTATTGTATATCTTACAAGAAACGCCTTAAAAAAAACTGATGTGCCTATTTCTTTACATCTTGACCATGGTAAATCATACGGGGATGTAAAAGCGTGTGTTGACGCCGGTTTTACTTCGATAATGATTGATGCATCACATCTTTCATTTGAAGACAATATAAAAACCGTTAAAAAAGCTGTTGAGTATTGTCATTTTTATGGTGTTCCGGCAGAGGCTGAGCTTGGATCAATACGAGGCAAAGAAGAAGATATTGTAAGTGAAGCAGACGCAAAAACAGACCCCGATTTAGTTTCTGATTTTGTAGAACGTACCAAATGCGATTTGCTCGCTGTGTCTGTAGGTAATGTCCACGGCTTAGACCTTACACCAAATATTGACTTGCCCTTACTGAAAAAGCTGTCAGAGATATCCCCTGTGCCGCTTGTTCTGCATGGTGGTTCGGGGATTCCTTTTGAAATAATTCAAAAAGCTAAACAATACGGATTAATAAAAATAAACTATGGTTCCGATTTAAGAAAAGCCTATATCAGCACCTTTGGCGAGGCCTATGCGAAAAATCACAATGAGTGCAATGTTATTGAGCTTAGTATTAAATCTGTAGAAAATGTCGGTCAAAAAGTGAAAGAGCTTGTTACCATAATAAACCGAAACTAATAAAAATCATTACTTAAATTACTATTAATAAGCGGCCGCGCCAGACACCAAAGTTTCGCTTACGAAACTCTTTGTTCTTTACTTTTTCCTGAATTTAAGTAATAATTATAGTCAAATATAAATAAAATAATTCATAATTTACACCCATTGCATACCGCAGGCTTGCCTCGGTACTGCCAAAATCAGAATGTGAAAGCGTTTTTCTTTCATACTTGCTCCCATTGCATACCGCAGACTTGTCTGCGGTACTGCCATAAATAATGGAGTGTGAAAGTGCTCTTCTTTCACACTTCGCGACATGGCTGTCTCCGGCAGCTTTGCAGTTTCTATTTCACACTTCCAGACATGCTGGGGCGCTTTCGCCTTCCGGCACAAATAATTACATGTCACCCTTATTACCTTTGTACGATATGCTAAATGGAAGGAAAATCTTACATGCTAAATCAAAGACAAATTGAAATACTGCTGGAGATGTGCAAGTATCCCGATACGTATTTAACAGCTTCCTATTTTGCAAAAAAGCAAAATGTAAGCCTTCGAACTATACAAGAAGATGTTAAGTTCTTAAAGGAAGAATTGGCAAAAGAAATATGTGCAAGTATACATTCAAAAGCTTCTAAAGGCTGCCGTATACACATTGACGCCAAGGAAGAATTTCTTGATTTTGTTAAATCCCTTTACCAACAGTATGCCTATGTTACGCTTAACTATCCAACCAGCAGAAGCAGTAAAATTTTACTGTTTTTGTTAAATCAACATAGATCTGTTCCTATTCAGACAATAGAAAATGAGTTTTATATATCACATTCCACTCTTCTAAATGATTTAAAAAAAGTCAGTGAAGTTTTACAAAAGTTCAACCTTGATCTTTTAAAAAGCAGTAATAAAATCATGATAGACGGATCAGAGATTAACAAACGTCTTTGCCTTGCAGACAGAAATGTAAATTGTATGCATATTACAATCGGCAGTGGAATGGCATATATTGACAGCCGGCATCTTTCACATATAAAAAACATCCTAACCGAAACTTTTGTCGCATATAAATATTATATATCCGATATAGATTTTGAAGACGCTATCCTTATTTTATACATTGCAATTAAACGTATGCAGGAAGGCTTTTATATCGAACCCTTTGATTTAAACATTACTGATAGCTTAGGAAAAGAAATGGAAATAACTGAATCGTTATTTTTAAAAATAGAAAGAAGATTTTTTATTAAAGTAACAGAAGATGAAATAAATTAT
>JAATEU010000200.1 GCA_015655565.1 Clostridiales bacterium | reverse complement strand
GGAGGAAGCCTTGGCTGCATGGACAAATACATTGGAAAAGGTATTTCCTACCCGCTCCGTTATTGAACCTGAGTGGAAGAATAAAAAGCTGGAGAACCATTTATTTGAAGCTAAGACCGTTTACGCTGCCAGGAATAAAACAGCACGGCCTAAGGTATTTGTTCCCGTATTTCCGGGAACAAACTGTGAATATGACAGCTTAAAGGCTTTTGAGCTTGCAGGTGCCAAAGTTAATACTGCCGTATTTAAAAATTTAGGGGCTGAAAACATCAGGGAATCGGTGGAAGCCTTTGAAAAAGGGATTAACGAAGCACAGATACTTATGTTCCCGGGCGGTTTTTCCGCAGGAGATGAACCGGATGGTTCCGGAAAATTTATTGCTACTGCATTCCGTAATGAACGGATTAAAGAAGCGGTAAATAATCTTCTTAAGAAAAGAGACGGTTTAGTCCTTGGCATCTGTAACGGCTTCCAGGCTTTGATTAAATTAGGCCTGGTACCCTATGGAGAAATCACACCTCAAAAGGAGGATTCACCAACCTTAACTACCAACAGGATCGGACGGCATATATCCAAATCCGTATATACCAAGGTTGTATCCAATCAATCACCCTGGCTTATGAGAGCGGAATTAGGCGGCGTTTATGCAATACCTGCTTCTCATGGAGAAGGGCGTTTTGCAGCCGGTGAAGAATGGATAAAGAAATTATTTGCAGATGGCCGGGTGGCAACCCAATATGTGGATCTAAACGGAAATCCTACCATGGATGAGGAGTTTAATCCAAACGGCTCCTATTACGCCATTGAAGGAATTACAAGTCCCGATGGCAGGGTACTTGGCAAGATGACTCACTCCGAAAGAAGAGGCGACGGGGTAGCCATTAATATTTCCGGCAACCAGAATCAATATATTTTCGAGTCCGGTGTTGATTATTTTAAATAGGGGTCTTTAATTTTACAATTAAGAATCTTAATGTTACTATAAATATAGGTCCGGCAGAATTAGATTCAGAAGACATGAAAACTTTAATTAACCGTGCCGATGCTTTGTTGTATCGGGCAAAAGATAACGGAATAAACCGTATTGAGACTTCATAAAATTATTTATCAGAGAAAGGGGTGGGTGCGGATAATGACAATCAATCGTAGTAAAGTGGTAATCGTCGGAGCCGGGCTGGTGGGTTCTTCCACCGCTCTCAGCTTAATTACCCAGGGTGTATGCGATGAAGTTATGATTATTGATGTTAATAAAAACAAAGCCCGTGGAGAAGTAATGGATTTATGCCATTGTGTTGAATACTTAAACCGCAATGTAAAAGTGAGCGAAGGGGATTACAAGGATTGCGGGGATGCCGATATTGTAGTAATTACAGCTGGTGCACCGCCAAAAGCCGGGCAGACAAGGTTAGATACCCTTGAACTATCTGCCGGCATAGCGAAATCCATTGCAGGCCCTGTAATGGAAAGCGGTTTCCACGGGCATTTTATTGTAGTTTCCAATCCGGTGGACATAATTGCCCACTATATATATAAATTGTCCGGCCTGCCAAAAAATCAGTTAATAGGAACAGGAACGGCCATGGATTCTGCGGAACTGAAATATCTTATCGGTGAGTTAATTAACGTGGATCCAAGAAGTGTCCAGGCGTATACCATGGGAGAACATGGGGACAGCCAGATGTGCCCCTGGTCCCATGTTACGGTAGGCGGCAAGCGGATATACGATATTCTTGAGGATAACAGGGAATTTGACAATGTGAATCTGGATGAAATCGTCAAACGGGTAACCAGGGTGGGATTTGATATCCTGGAGGTAAAGGGTACCACCTGTTATGGTATTGCAACGACGGTAGCGGGAATTATAAAAGCTATTTTAAATGATGAGAATAAAATCATTCCGGTATCCACCCTTTTGGAGGGTGAATTCGGGGAATATGATGTATTCTGCGGTGTCCCGGCCATTTTAAACCGCAGCGGCGTAAAAGATGTGGTTGAAGTGCATTTGACGAAGGAAGAGATGGAGAAATTAAAAAACTCCATTAAAGTAATCCGTGAATATACAAAGAAAATCCTGGTTTAATGAAAAAACAGATTCCGGCTTAAATATACTTTTGAGAATTATAATAAAACTGCTCCAAAGGGAATAGAAAATTTATATAAATATATCCCTTTGGAGCAGTTTATGGTATTAAAGACTTAAAGTTGATACTTGCCGTGTATACAGCGGTTATTCTATATTAGCCGCATATTTTACGTCTGTTTCATGGGTTACATAAAATTCAATGCTTCCTTGATGCAGATTGATTTTTTGAGGCCTTCTTAAAAAAAGTAGTTTTTGCTTTCAGGTATGCTGCCTTTTTGGAACTGTATTCCATTTCTTTTTTTAATTTAACATAGGATTTCCAACGGTCCCGGGTCAGGGTTCCGTCTTCAAGGGCGGCCCTTACTGCGCATCCCGGTTCATTTGTATGGCTGCAGTCGTTAAAGCGGCACAGGGATGATATCTGTTCAATGTCAGAGAAGGTTTCGCCTAATCCCTCTTCAACAGCCCAGACACCTAATTCCCGCATACCAGGTGTGTCAATTATGAGTACTCCGTTATCCAACTTAAATAATTGACGGTATGTGGTGGTATGAAGCCCTTTACTGTCATCTTCACGTATGGTGTTTACTTTCATCAGTTCCTCTTTAGCTAAGGCATTCACTAAGGAGGACTTGCCAATGCCTGAGGACCCAAGGAATACCAGGGTACTGGCAGGCTTCAGGTATTTATCCAGGTTTTTTATACCAAAGCCGGTGCAGGTACTGATTACATGAATGTCAATACCGGGTGCGATGGATTCAACTGCAGTAACCTTATCGCTGTAATCTTCACATAAATCTGCCTTGGTTAATACGATTAGCGGAGTCCCGCCGCTTTGCCATGCAGTTACAAGATAGCGTTCTATCCTCCGGACGTTAAAATCAAAATTAAGGGAGGCCATAATAAAGACATAGTCAAAATTTGCGGCAATTATCTGTTCACCGGCACCTGTAACATTAGCGCGAAAGGTGGGATTTAAACGGGAGAAGCAGGTACGTCTTTCTAAAACACGGTGAATAATGTCATCCCCCATTTCATTGGGTTTTATTAAAACAAAGTCGCCCACTGCCGGATAAGTCTGATATTTGGAATTCTGGTAAAACAGGGAGCCTTTTAATTTTGCGTTATTTTCGCCATTGGCTGATATAATTTGATAGGTCTCCTTTTGAACGGATATTACCCGTGCGGGTATTAACCCGTTTAATTTTTCTTCTTCCGTGATTTGTCTTTCAAATATATTGCGATAGCCATAATCTGTTAAATTTATCATTGTTTTTTCCTCCGAAAAATTGTAATCTGTTAATAGAATTGGAATATTTCTGTTTATGAAATTCTTTTCGCTGTAAAAAGGTAGCGGTAAGGTGACCTGCTTTGCTGTTTGTATCATAATCGTTAATTTGTTTATTATTGATCCAATCATATTGCATATACCTCCTGTTAATTAAAATCGCTTGTTTTTATTACTTAATTGAAAAATTCAGGTAGCTTATTCAGGTGGCTGCCCGTAAATATATAAAAATGAGCACAAAAAAACACGCCTATCCGCGTGTCTGTTATATTTAAATTTATAATGAATGTAATAATTTTAAGAATTCATTTTTTAAAAAATATATTCACGAAAGGTATTAGTGCGGAGCAAACAAAATAAAGGTTACAAAACCCAAATACGAATAATTTATTTTGTTCAAAGAAATTATAATGTAAAAGGAATCCAATCCTTTCCTTCATCATACTCTCTTGTTATGCTCCGCTTATATTCAGTTTAATAATAAACCACCATATAAGCTAAAGTCATAAAACACATCTCCTTTCGGGAAATTGTAAAATACAGTCTCCAGTATTTAGCATACTCACAAAGTAATACTAAAATACACCATATGATATTATATTGTAATTTCTTTTATTGCTGTTGTCAAGTAAATAAAAATTTTATCAAGACAACAGGAAGAAAGATTATGGAAAAGGAAAGCGGGTGGCATTTCCCAGGGTTTTAATTGCCGGCTCCGCTTTAATGGTAGAATATATTTTTTCCACAGAGGTAACAAAACGTTGATAATCATTTGCCAGCCAGCCGGGCCAGATAAAGGATGAAAGTTAAGGAGCTGGACAGGAATTCAAAAACAGGTACATATTTCCGCCACATGGAAGCAGATGTCAATTCGGCATCACGGTATCCGTCGTTTTCCTTATTAAATTTTTCAATCTCAAAATCTTCTTTTGCAAATGCCTTTATCACACGGTTACTGCTGACATTTTCCTGAACAGCGGTGTTAAGACTGGAAAAATGTCTTCGGATATTATGAAAGGCAGGTTTTAAGGCCTTTAATTGTTTCTGTGTTGTAAATATGGTCAGAGGCATTACCGCAATCATACAGAAAGCTAACCGGAAATCAACCGTAAAAATCATAGTCAATGCAAAGCAGAACAGCAGGACATTTTCATATATGGAATAAATAACAAATGCAACAAAGTGGCGTATTGCATCCATATCACCGGTTTGTCTTGACATTAAATCACCGGTGCGGTTTTTATTATAGAAGGTAAAGTCTTCCTCCAGGAAACGGCGGTATACATAATCCCGCATAGTATAAAGCATTTTTTGGGATGTTGTCTCAAAAATAAACAAATATATGTATTTTATAATAGATCTTACAAAAGTGGTAATAATGAGAAGCAGTACCAGTCTGGGCAATAGCTCCTTTTGTCCCCCTATAATTACATCATCAACAAGGATGCCCGAAATATATGGGTTAATGATTGTCAGGCTTGATGCGAATGTTACTAATATAAGCCCAATCATTAGCTTGGTCCGGAATTTTTTCAAAAATGAAAAAACCCCATTGCATTGCTGTCATAATATAATACTCCTCCAATTCTTCTTAGTCGCATTTTAAGATTCTGTATTATTATATAATTAATATAAAAAATATAAATGTACTTTGTTATTTAAATCATGTCAATTATTATAATGAATAAACTTACTGTAAATGTAATAGAATGACATAAAATTACCAATTATTCCCTGTATAATTGGATATGGTACGAAATCCTGTATAAAAAAAAGAAAAATACTTCAAAAAGTGTTTTTCATTTTATAAAAAGGTGATATAATAAAAAAAGGAATTTGCAAGCTTGCTTGCAGTTTCCGATTGGAATAACAAGATTATGAACACGCTTTCTGTTCATGATATAATAGATTTATTTTTTTCAGCAACGAATACCGGACCTGTTATCAGGTGTCAGACTTATAGTCGTGGATATATCTTGCTAAGCGGATGAATACCGCGTCGAAGGTTATGAGCGAATTGTCCGATTACAAAAAATTGTATGACAGGCAGATATGTTAGTAAAATATGATCTGCAGGATTGCTGTAACCACTATGATAAAGGAGGAGGTATCGTATGTGCCAGCATCAGTTTGATATAACCTATAATGACTTAAATCCGACCATATTTTTTGCCAGTAAGCAGAAAATGATAACGGAATCCGTATATCACCATCATGATTTTACAGAATTTACTTATATATTATCGGGTAAGGGAAAATATTTCGTAGAAGGTACCATTTATGATGTGGAAGCAGGAGATGTAATAATATGTAATCCGAGGGTCAGGCATCAGAATATCATGGTTAATTCGAAGGAGCCTACGGTGGAATTTTTTGCAGGTTTTACAGACTTTCATTTTAAAAATATGCCGCCTAACACTATTATTTTAAAGGATGGCGGGTATGTGCTCCATACCACTTCTGAAACGAAACAGGAAATAGCAAGGCTTTGTTATGAAATGATAGCAGAAAACGAAGCCTGCCAGGCAGGCAAATATTTTATGCTGAAGGCTCATTTAATACAGATATTATTATTAATGATACGTTACATTTCCGAGACAGAGGATATCAGTCAAAAAGGATGTAATTTTGAGTCCTATAATAAGAGTTATGCAGTGAAAAAAATAATAAATTATTTAAATGAAAATTATGAAAACAAGATATCTTTGGATAAAATTGCACATAATATGTATCTGAGTCCGGTATATATATCTAAAATTTTTAAAGAGGAAACCGGAGAATCTCCAATTAATTACCTGATTAAAATCAGACTGGAAAAAGCGAGG
>JAATEU010000463.1 GCA_015655565.1 Clostridiales bacterium | reverse complement strand
TGCATGATATACCTGTATGTTTACCGCAGCTTTTCGGATTACTTCTAATACCGACGGTTCCAGGAGAGAATATGCTTCTTCTGTTTCACTCTCCGTAACCCGGATATTCTCTTTATTCAGCTCCGCTTTGTCAAAACGTTGTGTATAATCGAATAATGCCTGATCTTTTCTCGATTTTACATCTTCGATAATCCGACTCACTGTTTCCGCATACTTTTCATACTGGCCGGGACTCCTTTTTAATAAATTCTTCAGTATATCTTTTTTCGATTCTGCCTCCAGCTTCACTATCTTCATGTACTTACACCTCCTTATCATTTGCTAAAACTTCCCTTAAGGCACCGATTAACTCCGTGATTCTCTCATGCTCCATCTTCATGCTGACCTGGTTTACCACCATGCGGGCAGACAGCCGGCATATTTCTTCCAACACCTCCAGGCCATTCTCCCGCAGGGTGGAACCTGTTTCAACAATATCTACAATTACCTCCGACAGCCCTACAATCGGGGCCAGTTCAATGGAACCGTTTAACTTAATAATTTCCACGGTCTGATGTTTTTTATTATAAAAATAATCCTTTGCAATATTGGGATATTTCGTCGCCACCCGGATTAATTCACCGTGCCTCAACAATTCCCCGGCTTCCCTGGGACCTGCCACACACATTTTACATTTTCCAAGGCCCAAATCAATGACCTCATATAATTTCCGGCCTTCCTCCAATATGGTATCCCTTCCGACAACTCCTATATCTGCCGCCCCGTATTCCACATAAGTCGGTACATCACTGGCTTTTGCCAAAAATATTTTTATTTTTTGTTCTTCATTGGCAAAAATAAGCTTTCTGGAAGTCGGATCCTTCATTTCATCACAGGAATATCCAATCTGTTCTAATATTTCCAGTGTCTTTTTTGCCAACCTGCCCTTGGCAAGGGCAAATGTTAAATATCTCATAAAAACCCTCCAGGTTACGAAGTTTAGTCATTCCACGGGAGCTATTGCATAAAGTCCCGAATCCCTGCCTCTTGTATCTCACCGCTGCCGGTATGAATTACCTTAATCAGTTCTGCTGTTTCAAAATATAATATGCCGCCTATGCCATTACGCTCGGAATAAGCAATGTAATCTTTCAAGGTTACTTTATCATTGACGCATAAGAGTTCAATATTCATTTCCTTATTTCTGAAATGATTGGCTAAGACAATGGCGTTTTCAAGGAGATTTTTGTTATATAAAATCAGGGTGTTCCCAGCTTCTGCTTTTATTTCAATTTTCTGCCTTGATAAAGCCGACATAAGCTGATCCACTAAAACAGCAAGCCCGATTGCAGGAGCATTTTTTCCAAACTGCCCCACCAGATTATCATAACGGCCGCCATTGGCAATCGTATCACCGGTTCCGTACGTATAGGCCCGGAATATGATTCCCGTATAATAGTTATATTTGCTTAACATGCCAAGATCAAAGGTTATATACTTTTCAAGCCCGTATGCAGTTAAAATACTATATAATTGTTCCAGACGTTCCATCGCCTTTAATGCCCTCTTATTCTTAGTCAGGGCTTTTGCAGCCATAAGTTTATCCAGAGTGCCAAACAGTTCCGGCAAGGTCAGGAATACCGTTTTTAATTCGGAACTGATATCTTTGCTTGAGATCAATTCCTCCACTCCAAACATATTTTTGTTCTCAATCAGAATCCTTAACTGGTTCTCTTCCTCTTCGTCAAATCCGGCTTCCTCCACTAAACCGCGGAAAAAATCGGCTTCCCCTATTTCAACCTGGAATTCCTTAAGCCCTGCCCTTAACAGGCATTCTATGGTTAAGGCCAGCATTTCGGCATCGGCATCCGTGGAATCGTCATTGATTAATTCCGCACCCAATTGGGTTGATTCCTTTAATTTGCCCTGATAGCTGCTGTTGTTAATAAAGGTACTTCCCATATAACATAACCGGATCGGAAAAGACTCTTCTTTAAAATATTTCGCAGCACATCTGGCTATAGAAGGTGTAATATCCGGCCTTAAAACCAGGGTATTCCCTTCCCTGTCAAAAAATTTATACATATCATTTGCTGCCACGGTACCTCTTTCTTTACTGAAGATATCAAAGAATTCAAAGGTTGGTGTCTGAATATCCTTAAAACCATGGAGCTTCATAACATGATGCAGATTATTCTGTAATTGTAATTTTCTTTCACATTCCGCATTATAAATATCCCTTACGCCTTCCGGCGTATGTAATAATTTTTCTATCATAATAAACCTCCAATCTTATAACGACACGCCTGCGTCCGGTTATAAGCTGCTAACTTCAGCACTGAAATTGTATTTAATTCCTCCCAATAAGTCGCTTTATTATAGTAACGTGATAATTCGCTACCATAGTAATGTATCTTATTATATTACAATCCTATAAGTCTGTCAACCTTTATTCCTGATGCTTCCACAGCGAACGCAGGAAGATTTTGCAAAAGTTCCCGGCAGTTTCCCGGTGCAGTCATCCGATTATACCGTACCCGTTTCACGGCTTGTTATATCCCTGGCTATATTTTCAAGATAATGTATAAATATATTGTTTTTACATGGAATTTCGTTATCTTTATCCAGTTCCTCAAAGCGGAAGCTTTTCCTTCCACCCTGTTGTGCCCTTTCCCAAAACTCAGATAACCGTTTATAAGTTAAGTAGTAGTACAGATTTCTCTTAGAATAATAAATCAACAGGAAAGCAATCCCTCCCTGTTCTTCAAAATCCTTCATAAAGTGAACCTGATGCTCATGTACATTCTGTAAAGCAAAAGTATCCGCCCCGCATTCCTTTGCATCAAAACAGACCGGTACCCCTTGAACGGCACCGATATAATCAACCGTACTTTTTTCTTCAAAATAAGCTAAGGTTATATGGCGCTTCTCCTTATCAATGGCGGTTGGCGTGATTGGTGTCGGAATCTTCTGAATCAATGCTAATTTTTTTTCCCTGTACCTGGTATTGGTTATATTAATTAATTCCTCTAAGGATGAACCTCTCAGGCCCCTGGAGTTCCAAGACGGCATATTTATTCTCCTTTCAAGTGAAGAGTATTTTCGGAAACTCCTCTAGTAGTCCATAAAGTTTGTAATCGTCAGAATAAAGTGAGATTCTATATAATTCAAAAGCTAGCTCTTGTTAATCACTTTATCCGGTTATCATATAAACAAACTTTTTGGACTACTAGTGTTTGTTTGAAAAATGCTTGTGCCAGGCGTTTCACTTTGTGGGAGACAAAGCGCGATTTTGGGAGTGTAGTGGTGCTGCATTCCCAAAATCGCAACGCAGTATACCGCAAAGTGGGACGGTCAGAAATTTGCAATGATTTTTCAAACACGCTCTAGTGCACTGTCTGGCTCATAATTAGCTAAATCGTACTGCCTGTTTTGCCATCTGCCGCGTCAGCAACGCTGTGCCAGTTAAAATCAGTTTCCGGAATACTCGTTGAATTCATTCAATATTTCCTTTTGTATGACAGTAAAATAATCCGGAAGAGCAGCTTTTAATTCTTTATAGGATAAATCCTTAAATTCCCCTGTCATCTGCGGAAAATTAAGCTGATAGGAATGTAATAACTGATATTCAAGGCAGTATGCTTTTTTCAATTCCAGATTAATACTTTTATCGCCATATTTCCCGTCTCCCAAAATGGGATGCCCGATACTGCTTAAATGGGCACGAATCTGGTGGGTTTTGCCTGTAATTAATTTCACGCGGAGCAAGGTATATTTCCCGTTGTATCGAAGTGGCCTGTATTCCGTTAGTATGGGGCCGCTTCCCTCAGAAAACTTCATGGATATGGTTGCCTTATTGGTTTTTTCATCCTTTTTTAAAAATCCGGAAATTATCTGAGGTTCCTTAATTGTACCTTTTACAATACATAAATAATACTTGTCCAGTGTTCTTTCCCTAAATAATTCAGACATGGTCTGCAGCCCGAGGAGCGTCTTGCCCGCCACTACCAAACCACTGGTATTACGATCCAGACGGTTGCAGACAGCCGGCTTAAAGGTCTTTAGTTCTTCTTCCGTTATCTCTCCTGTGGCCAGAAGATAGGAAATAATATGTTCAACCAGGGATATATCTTTTTTTTCCGCCTTTTGTGATAACAACCCGGCCGGTTTGTTAACGACCAGGATATTGGAATCTTCATAAACCACAGATAAATCATACTCTACATTTGCAGTATGGAATGCTTCACTGAAATTGTCAATGGTATCATCGGATAAAAAAAGCTTAATTTCATCTTTTATCCTGGTTTTTTCTGAACCGTCCGCTTTTTTCCCGTTCAGTGTAATATTTTTTTTACGAAGCATTTTATAAATAAAGCTTTTTGGTGCCTTGTTCAACTGTTTCAGCAAAAGCTTATCCAGACGCTGGCCTGCTTCATTCTTTTCAACAATAATGATTTTCATGTCCGACTCCCTGATTATATACCAATAAAAGTTCAAATAAGATTTTAATTCATTCCTGACCTCAGATAACAGTATTTCTTCTGCGCCTTCATTATTTTTCTATAATTAACATAACAAAAAGTCTAAAAACAGAGCAGCTGCAATGTTTTTCATATGCCTTTTTCGTTCCCTGCCTCCCATTGCTTTTCAAAAAGTTCCTTAAAGGACTCTATATAAAAATCCGCCAGCTCCTGCTTTACTTTTGTGTCTTCTTTTGAATAATGATCATAAACCGCACAAACCTGCATACCCGCATTTTTACCGGCCATGATTCCCTGAATAACATCTTCAAACACTAAGCATTGACTGGAGGTTACTTCCAGATCTCTGGCAACCAGATGATAAATTTCCGGCGAAGGCTTTCCTCTCTCCACCTCACATGAGGTCCGGATGGATTGGAAATACTCCTTAACCCCAAGCCTGCCAATGACTAAATCAACCAGTTCCCTGGAATTGCTGGTCGCAATGCCTGCTTTTATATGGTTTGCTTTCAAAAATTGCAATAAATCCAATGCGCCTTCCTTCAGAGGAACCTCCCAGGAATATTTTACCCACGCCATTTGATTCCATTCCTCTTTTATCTCCTCTAAGGA
>JAATEU010000367.1 GCA_015655565.1 Clostridiales bacterium | reverse complement strand
TGATTACTGGATGTAGCAAATCAGACGAAACGGGTGGAAATGCAGTGACACCAACCGCAGCTTTGACAACCGAAGCGGATACAACAGATGATGCAGCAACAACAGATGACGCGGCAGGTACCGGTGCACCGGCAAAAACAGGTCTTGCAGTAGTCAATGATATTAGCAGTTCTACATCTGCAACAGCTGATGCTGATGGTTTGAATCAGACGAATTCCACTGTAGTAGCCGTATTGGTAGGTCAAGACGGTAAAATTTTAGATTGTAAACTTGATGTGGCTCAGACTGAGATCAATTTTTCAAAAGAAGGCAAACTTACTACTGACGTGGAATCTACATTTCAGTCCAAACAAGAACTTGGAGCCGATTACGGAATGCTTTCACAATCCGGTATCGGTAAAGAATGGTATGAACAGGCAAATGCATTTGCTGATTATGTAACCGGCAAAACTGTTGATGAAGTAACCGGCATTGCAGTGAGCGATGAGGGAACGGCAGCAGATGCTGATTTAGCTTCCTCCGTAACAGTACATATCGGTGATTTCATTGCCGCTGTTGAAAAGGCTGTTGCCAATGCTCAGGATTTAGGTGCAACCGATGCTGACAAACTTGGTCTTGGTATTACAACAAACATGGAAAATTCGAAAGATGCTGCAGCTGATGCAGTTGGTGTGGCTCAGGCTTATTCCTATTACATTGCAACTACCTCTGATGCAGCAGGAAAGCTCACAAGCTGTATTATTGATGCTTCCCAGGGTATAGTAAACTTTGATACAACCGGTGCCATTACAAATGATATAACCGTTGCTCCTCAGACAAAAAATGAACTGAAGGAAGATTATGGAATGAAGGCGGCGTCCGGTCTTGGCAAAGAATGGTATGAAGAAGCAAATACATTTGCACAATATGCCGTTGGTAAGACGGTGGAGGAATTAAAGGGTATTTCTGTTGATGAAGAAGGGGCTCCTTCCATAACTGACTTAACCAGTTCTGTAACAATTGATATCACGAATTTTGTAACATCCATTGAAAAAGCGGTAGCAAACTCAGCACAATAATATGGTAATTAATTTGACCCCCGCATTTTCATGAAAAACATATGAAAATAGCCTGCGGGAGACAGCTGCTGAATAGTTACAATATAACTTACCAGATTACATTGTAGTGTAATACATTACATTGGGAGGTAGTAATGCTACCTCCCATTTTTCATGAAAAGTAAACCGCCAGTTTAACTGATATGAGGTGATTAATTTGAGCAAAAAAATAATGGCATGTATAGTAATCATAATTTTTACTTTAAATCTGACAGCTTGCAAAAAGGCTGAATTCAAACGTTATGATGCAAGTTTCCTGGGATTGTTTGATACGGTAACTACAATAACAGGTTACGCCGGGGATAAGGAAGAATTTACAAAATATGCTCAGATGATCCATGATAATCTGCAGGAATATCATGAGTTGTATGATATATATAATGACTATGAAGGAATTAATAATATTAAAACAATCAATGACAATGCAGGTGTAAAACCGGTCAAGGTTGATAAGAGAATTATTGACTTGCTTAACTTTGCCAAGGAGGCATATAAACTCACCGACGGACAAATGAATGTTGCCTTCGGAGCCGTACTCAGTGTTTGGCGGGATTACCGCACCAGGGGGGGTGACGATCCGGAAAACGCAGAATTACCGCCCATGGATCTGCTTAAGGAAAAATCCCTGCATACCGATATCAATAAATTAATTATTAACGAAGAAGATTCAACCGTATATCTTGAGGATCCTGAAATGAGCCTGGATGTTGGTGCAGTAGCCAAAGGATATGCTACGGAAAAGGTTGCCGATATAGCATATGATAACGGCTTTAAGAGCGGCTCCATAAGTGTTGGAGGTAATGTCCGTACCTTGGACCCTAAAGCGGATACGGGAGAAGCCTGGAATATCGGTATTCAAAATCCTGATTTGGAAAGTAAAGATAAATATTTATATATATTAAATCTGGACAACTTATCTTTAGTTACCAGTGGTGTTTATGAAAGGTACTATACCGTGGATGGGAAACAATATCATCACATTATAGATCCTGATACATTGATGCCTTCTGATTATTATTTATCGGTATCAATTATTACTAAAGATTCCGGCTTGGCGGATGTTCTTGCTAAAATATTTAACATGCCGTTTGAAGAGGGGCTTAAAATAATTGAAGATCTTCCGGATACGGAAGCACTATGGGTTTTTAAAAATGGAGACATGAAATATAGCTCTAATTTTAATTCTTATGTTCAGAAATAAAAATCTATTCCTGCTTTTATTCCTTTAAATATCGTGTAAGCATAATACATACAGGATATCTTTAATACATATAGGTATTGATAATTGTTACTGATAATTTAAGAAAACCGGAGTCCCTTAAAATACAGGGAGTGCCGGTTTTTATTATGGAAGTGGAATCATGTTCCGGCACACCGGCAACGGCGTTTTTATACAATCTCTTATTGAAATACCGGAGGTTAGATGGATTCGTCCGATACATTTTTAACACAATTTTGATAAAAATCGATCAGGAGTGGAAAAAATACTATAAAAATAAAAAGATTTATGTTAAAATTAGTGAGGTATTTAATATAGTACAAACCAAAATAATAGTATTAAATCTAATTGAATTAGTTCCTCGCAAGGGGCAAAGCGGACCCGGAATATCCGTTTGGGCATAGAATCGGCATAGCTGTTTCCAGGGGAATAGGAGAAGGAATTCCATTGGGAGTTTATAAAGGAAAGGATGTTTGCAAAAGGAAGGATGTTTGCAAAAGAAAGGATGTTCACGGATGAAGAGTTCCAAAGCTAGAAAGGTAGCTCTGTATGGTATGTTTGTTGCCTTAGCTTTTGTGTTTAGCTATATTGAAGTATTGATACCCTTCTCTATAGGAATTCCCGGTTTTAAGCTTGGGCTGGCCAATATAGTGGTGCTGACGGTATTGTATGCAATGGGTGTTAAAGAGGCATTTGTAATTTCCGGCATACGTATCGTGCTGGTTGGATTTACCTTTGGAAATATGTTCGGTATATTGTACAGCCTGGCCGGAGGATTGCTCAGCTGGTTAATTATGTGTATCAGTAAAAAAGTGAAGGCATTTAGTGTTGTAGGTGTCAGTATCGCAGGGGGCATTACCCATAATATCGGACAGATTATAGTGGCTGCTCTTGTTCTGGATACGGTTAACATCGGGTTTTATTTACCGCTACTGCTTATATCCGGTACAATTACGGGACTTCTTATAGGAATTCTTGGAGTTGGCCTGTTAAAGGTACAAATGAAAATATTTAACACCTAGGGCGTGTTTGGAAATACCTTTTTCATGCCAGGCCGGTGAAAGGGACTTTTTCAGAAGTCTTTGCCGGAACACCAGTATAACGGATTATGGCTTTCCGGTTACGTAATGGTTACTATTCAGCCTTACAGCTAAATAGTAACATATGATGCACAGAAATGCTGCTAACAGCATTTCGCGCCTTCAAAACTCAGGTTTTTTGTGACCTTTGCTCACAAAAAACACCTCGCGATATCTATGGCTTTCCGGTTACGTAATGGTTACTTAATTGATTATTTACTTGATAAATTATTATTAATGCTATATAATTATTATGTCGAAAACGTTATAGCTCAGTTTTGGTGTTAGAGATGGTGGTGAAAAAAGTGGCAACAATTAAAGAGCTTTCAATAAGATGTGGTGTGTCAGTTTCAACTGTCAGCAAGGCATTGAACGGATATCAGGACATCAGTGAAGCAACAAGGGAAATAGTGATAAAAGCAGCGAATGAAATAGGATATTTCCCGGATGCCAATGCAAGGGCATTAAAGATGAAGAAAACCTATAATATAGGAGTTTTGTTTTCAACCTTATCCAACCACGGATTAAGGAATGAATATTTTGCCCATATATTAGCTTCCTTTAAAGAAAAGGCAGCAAAACGAGGATATGACATTACTTTTATAGAGCATAATATAGGAAATCGGAAGATGACTTATCTGGAGCATTGCCGTTACCGGAATTTTGACGGTGTGTTTATTGCATGTGCAGAATTCAGTGAACCTGAAGTGCTGGAACTGGTTAACAGCGATTATCCGGTCGTAACGGTTGACCATGCATTTAATGAGGCAATATCCGTATTATCCGACAATGTGGAAGGTATGAGACAGCTTACTCAATATGTTATTGACCAGGGGCATAAAAAGATAGCATATATTCACGGAACAAAATCTTCCGTAACCCATAACAGACTGGTTAGTTTTAATAATGTACTCAAAGAGAACGGCATTACTGTTTTGGAGGAATATTTCGTTGAAGGTGTCTACCGCTGTGCGGAATCCGCAGAGGAACTGGCACTCCGGTTACTTAAATTACCGGATCCGCCAACCTGCATTATTGCATCGGATGATTATGCAGCCTTAGGTGTTATGAACACTGCAAGGAGATTGGGCCTTAAAATACCGGAGGATATATCCCTGGCGGGCTATGATGGTATTTCAGTATCCCAGGCCCTGGAACCTAAACTTACAACGATTAAGCAGGATACGGATAAGATTGGAGCGGAAGCCGCCAGGCAGCTCATTAATCTGATTGAGAGCCCTATGACTACTTCACTGGATAATATATATCTGAAAGTCCAGCTGGTTAAGGGAGGATCTGTTAAGAACATGAATGAGAACCGATAGAACATTCTTTTTATATTTTTTATAATTGATATGGCTGCCGTAATGGCAGGCTAAGTTATTTGCCGGTGAACAGGGTGCAATAACTTAGCCTGCATTACGGCAGCTATTTTTATATTACGGATCTTTATTAATAGGGAAAAAACCATTCTTTTACTAAAAAACTGATGTGAAAAGCATCGTAGCTGTACTTTTTTTACTGAGCATTATCCCGGTTTTTATGGTGGTTTGAGAATTTTTTACTAAAACTACGAAAAAAACAGTGAAATATTTAGGCGGATTTAGTTGAAAAATTAGGAAATGAAGGAAAATAAACATTGCAGAGTGATTTATAATGTAAAATAGTGATTATATGGAATTTGAATACTAAAAAGTTACAAAAAAATAAAACATACACTTGATAAATTGTTTAATGTGCTGTATAATAAAAAACGAAAACGTTGTAGTCCGGTTTCGGTGTTGAGGACGTTTCCGTAAGGAATCTCAATGAAATCTTATGGTTTAAGTTAAGGGAAAAGCTTAAATTTGGGAGGCCGGCTTAACAAAAACAAATAAATAATTAATTAAGGAGGAGACTTAAGTATGAAGAAGTTTGGAAAAGTTCTGGCACTCATGTTAGTGCCGGTAATGGTATTTACCCTGTCTGCATGTGGATATAAGGATGACAAGGCGGCTGCGGGTGGGGATGTGGCAGCAATACTAACAGAAGCAGTAACATCAACAGAAGAAGGAAAAGCATTCAATATTTATTGCTGGAACGATGAATTCCAAAGCCGTGTTAAATCATATTATCCCGGATATGCAGATAACGGAGATGGAACGGGAAAGATCGGTGATGTTGCAGTTAACTGGATTATTACACCTTCACAGGACAATGCTTACCAGAATAAATTGGACGAAGCTTTACTTGCACAGAAAGATGCTGCTGCTGACGATAAAATCGACCTTTTCTTAATTGAAGCTGACTATGCTTTAAAGTATGTTAATACAGATTATACCATAAACGTTGCAGATATCGGACTTACTGCAGATGATATGAAAGATCAGTACCAGTATACAAAAGATATTGTTACGGACTCTAACGGAAATATTAAAGGTACTGCCTGGCAGGCTACCCCCGGTTTGTTCGCATACAGGCGCTCTATTGCAAAAGCGGTATTGGGTACGGATGCTCCAAATGAAGTACAGGCTCAGTTAAGCAATTGGGATGATTTCAATGCAGCTGCCGCAGAAATGAAAGCACAAGGATATACTATGTTATCAGGTTACGATGATTCTTACAGAATATTCTCAAATAACGTTTCAGGCCCGTGGGTGCAGGATACCAAAATTATAGTAGATGAAAATTTAATGAAGTGGATTGATCAGACGAAAGAGTTTACGGATAAAGGATATAATAATAAGACTTCACTTTGGTCAGACGGATGGGCAGCAGATCAGGGTCCTGACGGAAAGACATTTGGTTTCTTCTATTCAACCTGGGGCATTAATTTTACTTTGACGGGATATGCGTTAGCAGATTCGGAAGCCGCAGCAGAAGCCGGAAATGGTATTTATGGTGACTGGGCGGTCTGCGAAGGACCTTCACCCTTTTATTGGGGCGGTACCTGGATTTGCGGAGCTGCAGGAACAGATAATACCAGCTTAGTAAAAGACATTATGTATAAATTGACCTGTGATTCAGCTACAATGAAAAAGATTACCGAAGTTGAGCAGGATTATACCAATAACCGGACTGCTATGGAGGAAATCGCAAACAGCGGCTTTCAGTCCGCTTTCTTAGGCGGACAGAACCACATTAAATTATTTGCAGAAGCAGCTCCGAAGATTGATATGAGCAATGTTTCACCTTATGATCAAGGATTAAATGAGGAATTCCAGGGAGCCTTCAAGGATTACTTTGATGGGAATGTAACAAAAGATGAAGCATTGCAGAATTTCTACAAAAATGCAGTTGTTAAATATCCTGAGCTTACGTACTAACTCCTATAGTATATATCGAAACAGCGTTTCGGTTACTGCCCGGTATAAGACATTTATGTTTGAAATGCCGCTGCTTGATCAGGGTATGAAAAATATAAAGTGTTTTTCATACTAACCCGCATGGGCATATTATATCTGCTTGCAGACATGATACTGCGTAAATAAGATGTGTGAAATTGTTCTTTATTTCACACTAACTTCCAAGGCATGCCGCATGTGCAGGCAGATGCGGTACTGCCTCAAATCAGGAGGGCATATGTTAAAGAAAAAAGCAAGTTGTGTCAGTTATACAAAATGGGGATACCTGTTTTTAATTCCTTTCTTCCTTATATATATAGTTTTTTCATTGGTTCCATTGGTTTCAACCTTCTATAACAGTCTTTTTGAAAACTATATGTCGGGGCTTACGCAGGTAGGACCGGAATTTGTCGGATTAGAAAATTTAAGAAAAATTTTTGCAGATGGCGATATGCTGAAATATACTAAAAATACTTTAATTATGTGGCTGCTTGGATTTATTCCGCAGATTATCATGTCGTTATTATTGGCGGCATGGTTTACTGACCTCAGGCTGAGAATAAAAGGTGCGGGTTTTTTTAAAACAATTATTTATATGCCTAACCTGATCATGGCTTCTGCATTTGCTATGCTTTTTTTTGCATTATTCTCAGATATCGGTCCGGTAAATGACATTTTGGTTGAGCTTGGTATTCTTTCACAACCATTCCGTTTTATGTCAAGTGTAAATGGAACCAGAGGTCTTGTGGCACTAATGAACTTTCTGATGTGGTTTGGAAATACTACAATTCTTTTGATGGCGGGGATGATGGGAATTGATACCGCATTGTTTGAAGCAGCCCAAGTAGATGGCGCCAAATCCTTCCAGATATTCAGACTGATTACAATGCCCCTTTTAAAACCTATTTTGTTATATGTAGTTATTACATCATTAATCGGTGGCATGCAGATGTTTGATGTGCCGCAGATTCTTACCAATGGTGACGGCACGCCAAACAACTCAACAATGACATTGATTATGTATTTGAATAAACATTTATACAGTAAGAATTACGGCATGGCAGGTGCCCTTTCCGTTATCTTGTTTATGTTCACAGCGGTACTGAGCCTGCTTGTATATTTTAACTTAACAAAAAAAGAAAATTAAGGAGGGGCTGACATGACGGGAAAAGAGAGGAAGGGAATATCAGGCTTACGGATAAGACGTGTAATCAGTTATGTTATTTTAATACTGTTAACGATTGCCTGTTTATTCTCCTTTTATATATTGCTGATAAACTCCACCAGAAATCACGTGGACATTCAGAAAGGTTTTTCGGTTCTGCCGGGAAAAGCATTTATCCGTAACTTTAAAAATCTAATGGTTAATCAGAATCTGCCTGTGCTCAGAGGCATTTTTAACAGTTTAGTTATTGCTGCAGGCAGTGCAGCACTTACAACCTACTTCTCATCCTTGACGGCGTATGCCATTCATGCATATAATTTTAAAGGAAAACAGGCTGTTTTCACATTTATCCTGATGATTATGATGGTGCCGACACAGGTATCGGCTCTGGGTTTTGTAAAATTAATGAGGGGCATGAATCTGACAAATACCTATGCACCGCTGATTATTCCGGCTATTGCTTCACCAATTGTATTCTTTTATATGAAACAGTACATGGAAAGCTGTCTGCCGGTTGAAATAGTAGAAGCGGCAAGAATAGACGGTTCGCCGGAATTCAGGGCTTTTAATACCATTGTTCTGCCCATTATGAAACCTGCAATAGCAGTACAGGCAATTTTTTCATTTACCGGTTCCTGGAATAATTATTTTATTCCAAACTTAGTTTTAGACAAAAAAGATATGAAGACGATTCCTATACTGATTGCACAGTTAAGAAGTGCCGATTTCCTGAAATTCGACTTAGGACAGGTATATATGCTGATTGCTATTTCTATCTTTCCGGTAATTGTTGTATACCTGTTCTTATCAAAGAGTATTGTTCAGGGTATTGCGCTTGGCAGTGTAAAGGGTTAAGCCTGGTAAATTATATAATATAAAAGCCTTCCTTTTCATTGAGGCTGAAACAGCCGTATCAGCAATTGCGCTTAAGATTGAAAGAGGGTGCCGTTTGAACGAGGCTGCTGAAAAAGTCCCTTTTTAGGAAGCTGAATGAATAAAGGTTGTATATATATATTCCTTTAGCTACCTTTCCTTCCTGGGGCATGTTCTTTATAGAGCCTCAAAGATATGAAAAACATCGCAGCTGCTCTGTTTTTCACTGAGTTTCCAGTCGAACAGAAACAGCCTTGTCAGACGGTCTACGCTAAACGAATATAGATATACCTTTATTCATGCCATAAGAGTT
>JAATEU010000164.1 GCA_015655565.1 Clostridiales bacterium | reverse complement strand
ATTTTAAAAATTGCATAAATACCATACAGGATTGCCGCACCGGAACCAATTGCAATGAGGGAATCCATATTAGGGGACCGGTGCAGCAAAGTCTTAAATCCTACCTGATAGTATTTACGGTTTACATAAACAACGGGAAGAGTAAGTAAAAATTGTGCAAATGCAAAGGTAACCGCATTTTTGGTTCCATGAAGAAAACCTGGTAAAGGAAAATCAAACATATGTCCCATAGCTATATATAAAATCGGAATTAAAAACAGAAAAGAAACAATTATCCTTGTCTTCATTTCTTTTAATTCCATTTCTACTTTATTGACTGTCCTCCCGCTCCCGGCTGTCTCTTTTCCGCTCCGTGTATATATCGAAGCATTATAGCCCGCCTTCTCTACGGAATTAATAATACCGTTATTATCTGTAACTTCACCGTCATATTCAACCACCATACTCTCAGATAAAAGATTAACCGTTGCCGACATAACTCCCGGAACCTTTTTAACACTCTTTTCAACAGCTGCTGAACACGCTGAACAGGTCATCCCCATAATGTTAAATTTTTGATTCATTATCTCACCTCTTTCAACAATTCACGGGTTTATCCAAGCCTGCATAATTACTATACCCCTTTTTGAGAAAGTCTGTAAATATCCGCAGCCGCCTAACTTTGCCGTCTTAACTAATTACCTCGTCAGCCCCTCAAAAAATTGTTTAAATAAAACCACATAAAATACCTGGTTGTCAATGGTTATGTCCCGCTAATAAGGAAATAGCACACCACAAGCAGGCCTAATACAATTCTATAATAGCCAAACACCTTAAAGTCATTCTTTTTAATATATCCTACCAGGAATTTTATAGCAAAAACAGAAACAACAAAGGCAGTTAACATACCCAATATTAAAATTAAAATTTCATTTCCTTGAAAATTAAAACCAAATTTAACTATTTTTACCAGACTCGCCCCGAACATAACCGGAATAGCCAGGAAAAAAGTAAACTCAGCCGCTACGTATCTGGATGTACCTATAAGTATTGCCCCCAATATGGTTGCTCCTGATCTGGAAGTTCCCGGAATCAGTGATAGCAGCTGGAATATACCTATGAAAAATGCAGTTTTGTAAGTTATCTCTGATAACTTATTAATCTGGGCCGTCCTGTTTTTATTACGGTTTTCAATTACAATAAATAAAACACCATACACAATAAGTGTAATTGCAACCGTTATATAATTATAAAAAAGTTCGTCTATTTTATCATTATAAAGAATTCCAATGATGCCCGCCGGTACACATGCTACAAGTATTTTAAACCACAATGTCATAATATCGGCTTTTATGACCGGCTTTTTTTTAAATTGAAAAGGAAAAATTTTATTCCAATACAAAAATATAACGGCTAAAATTGCCCCCAGCTGAATTACAACTATAAACATTTCTTTAAATTCATCACTGACATTCAGTTTAATGAACTCATCCACTAATATCATATGTCCTGTACTGCTGATTGGCAGCCATTCTGTAATTCCCTCAACAATTCCCAGAAAAATTACTTTTAAAATTTCAAAAAAACCCATCTTATCATACCTTGCCTTCCTTATGCTTATTTTTACTCTGCTTATCCGCTTTTTGCTACAATCGGAATCTGCAAGCAAGTTTGCAATTCCTCATTCCGTTTCATTATATCACAGATGATTCTTTTCTAGTAGCTTTATTTACAATTATAAGGATAATAATAAGGAAGATTTTATATATTTTAATGTCTATTTCTTTCCTTTTGCCAAATATTATTTTAATACCGATAAGAATAATTATTATTTCTATTTCCACCTCCTAATCCTCTGCTGTCCGATAAACTGTATGTTATTATATAACTATCCAAATAATAAGACGAATCAGGAAGGAAAATTAACTCAAAATATTTTATATTTCCTTAAAGCTTTTTTTTAATAATAAATTTCAAGGGAACCAAAATGGTTCCCTTGAAGTTTAAATTTGCTTTTTTATAGTATATTTATCATCTTTTAAAATCTTTTCATCAACTATATACGTGGCATAATCACCATATTTATCAAAATATGTATAATAACCATCTTCTTTCCATGCCGTTTTTAAAAATACTCTTCTCCGGGGAAGACCACTCTTTGATTAGCATATTTTTCTTCTGCCATTATTATTTCAGGTGTTTCTTCTCCGATTTCTTTCATCTTTTTCTTTAATCGCTCCGTCATGACATCTGCAACTCTTCTATGGGAAGTGTAACCGATCAGATTGTCAAGTTCAAACGGATCATGTTCTAAATCGTATAATGCGGTTTCTGTATATACTAAGGAACCTGGATCACGAACAGGATCTTTATCTAATGCTTCTACTGCATATTTCCATCTTCTTGTCCGAATTGCCCGCCCTACCTGAGATTCGCTTATTTGTACAAAGATATTATCATCCCAGGTTGTACTTGTTCTATTGACGACAGGTAAAAATGATCCGCCCTGCATATCATCAGGAATAGGAATATTACATGCCTCCAGCAAAGTTGGAGCAAGATCTATTAAACTAACCATTTCTTTTAAACGGCCTCCTGCGGTAAAAGGGCCTCCCGTTATTGCCATAGGAATACGTATCGAACTATCATGACAAGAACGCTTGTATTCGTTATTTCTAGTTTTAAAGTGACAGGCATGATCAGAAGTAAATACCACAATGGTATCGTTTGCCAAATTCAAACTTTTTAAACAATCACGAATTCTTCCAAGTGCATCATCTAAGCGATTTACCATCCCATAATATCCAGATATGTGCTGCCATGAATTACCACCTAAGGCGCATAAATCTGGCGGCATATAAGAATATGCTTTCTTCTTAAGAATATCCGGTGCCGGGTAACTATCATTAGAATTCTGAAAATGCGGCTCTAAAAATGATAGGAACAAGAAAAATGGCTGTTCTTTATTATCATCAATATACCGTACCGCGGCATCCGCTAAGGCGTCCACTCGATAACCCGGAAGAACTACCGGCTTATCATCATTATTATAAACCAATGTATGATACGCTTGTGAGGTAGCTTCCAGTGAATTTGCTCCTAACCAATATTGATACCCGCCACGTTCGTCTTTTGGTACCGCATGTCGTGTACTACCCAGATGCCATTTACCAATGTAACCTGTATGATATCCTTCCTCGTTAAAATAATTCGCAAGTGTTTTATCCTTGCACGACAGTGGAATACCATTTTTATATAATCCTATGGTTGTTGCATACTTACCGGTCTGCAGTATTCCTCTGGCAGGCCCGCAAACAGGTTGAGGTGTAAAAGAATATTCCGGAAAAGTACCTTCCATAGCCATTTGATCAAAATTAGGCGTTAAATTACAGGGGTTCCCGTGAATTCCGGTTGTATCCCATCGTTGCTGGTCTGTAAAAAATATAATTACATTTTGCTTTTTCATCACTGCCTCCATATCAGCCCTTCAGTCCTACAGTTGAAATTCCCTCCACAAAATATTTTTGTGCAAAAAAGAATAATAGCATTGGTGGTATCAAGGATACAAATGACATTGCAAGTACTTGATTCCATTGCGTCACAGCGCCCTGACTATCAATAGAAAGCTTTAGTGCCAGTGACAAGGTATATTTCTTTACACTACTGATATAAATTAAGTTATTAAAGTAATCACTCCATCTCCATATGAATTGAAAAATTATTACAGAGAATATAGCCGGTTTCATCAACGGCAATAATATTTTTGCATAAATTATAAAAGGATTGCACCCATCCACATAGGCCGATTCATCCAATTCCTTTGGTATTCCTCTTAAAAACTGGATTTGCATAAATATGAAAAATGGATAACAGGCAAACAAAGCCGGCATAATAAAAGGTAAATATGTATTAATCCATCCTAACTTATTAAACGCAACATACCTTGGAATAATAATTACTGCATCAGGTAACATCATTGTGGAAATCATTAAGAAAAACAATAATTTCTTGAATGGAAATTTAAATCTTGCAAATCCATAAGCGACAATTCCTGTGGAAAGCACAGTACAAATTACCGTCGGTATTACCAGTTCTAATGTATTTAAATAAAATGTAGAATAAGAGAATTGTCCGCTTCCTTTCCACCCATTTTTAAATGAATCAAGAGAAAAACTCTTTGGCAAAATCGATAATTCACCAAATAATTCTTGATTATTTTTAAATGCTGCAAAGAAAAGCCACACCAACGGATAAACCATAAAAAATCCAATTAGGACCAAAAAAGCATATGCGATAATTTTTCGTAATCCTTTTTTACTTTTTCCTTTTCTCATTATAAAATTCCTATTCATCAATTCACTCCTCCATCTTCATAGTATACCCATGTATCAGATGTGCTGAAGAATACCAGAGTAATTACCAGAACTATTGCAAATAGTACCCATGAAGTTGCACTGGCATATCCCATCTTCAGGCTGGTAAATGCATCTTCATAAATTTTTAGTCCAATCAGATAAGTGCCCCTGTTTGGTCCTCCGTTCGTAATTACAAATGCAGCAGTAAACTGTTGTAATGCATTAATTGTTTGCATTAATAAATTAAAAAAGATAATTGGTGTTAACATAGGTAATGTTATTTTGAAAAACTGTCTGATTTTCGAAGCTCCATCAACAGCTGCTGCTTCATATAGTTCCTGCGGAACATTCTTTAAAGCGGCTAAAAAAAGTACCATGGATGAACCAAACTGCCAAACTATTAATAAGCTGATAGTAACTAATGCTATCTTCGGATCACCCAGCCAGCTTATTTTTGGAATTCCAAGGGACGCCAGTGCATTGTTTATGATTCCGTCTTGCATAAACAGGAATTTCCACAAAATAGAAATAGCAATGCTTCCACCCATAATAGATGGTAAATAAAAAATTGTTCGAAAGAAGTTGATTGCCTTCAATTTCATATTCAGTATCATTGCAATAAACAATGCGAACAAAATTTTTGCCGGTACTGATATAAAAGCATAGATAAATGTTACTTCCAGGGATTTAAAAAAATACTTGTCATCAGTAAATAATTTGATATAATT
>JAATEU010000144.1 GCA_015655565.1 Clostridiales bacterium | reverse complement strand
TTTGGCTCCGTGATTAAATTTATTCGGCAACCAGACTTTGGCTGCCGGCATCTGTCAGGCATACCACAGCGCTTTCAAGTCTGCGTTCTTTAACATGGGTAACTTTGATTACTAATCCATACTCTTCAAGTTCCGGAGTGCTTCCATCGCTTGGAACGGTTCCCAGAAGGCCGAAGACCATTCCGCCAAAGGTGTCGTAATCCTGGTCAGGAAGGAGTACGCCCAGCCGCAGTGATACATCGTCCAGTGGTGCAGTACCCTGAATACGCCAGGTTTTAGAATCGATACGCTCAATCAGTGGTTTTTCCAAAGGTACGGTAATATCATCCTCAAGGTCGCCTACTAATTGTTCCAATAAATCACTCATGGTGATAATCCCGCTCATGCCGCCGTATTCATCTATAACGATTGCGAAATGATTCCGGGTTTTCTTCATATTTCGGAATAAGACATCTGCACGAACCGTTTCAGGAACGAAATAGGCAGGTTGTACCGCATTTTTCATTACATTATCGCGAACCTTCGTAGTAAGCCTTAAGTAGTCCTTCGCATATAGAACCCCGACTATATTATCCGGACTGTCGGAACATATAGGATAGATAGAATGTTTACTTTCATTTATAGTCTGAGCCCACTGTTCATCAGTTTCTTCAAGCCATAGCAACGAAACCTCCGTGCGGTGAGTCATAATCTCCCCGGCGGAAATGTTATCAAATTCAAATATATTTTGGATCATGCTTTGTTCATCCGCCTGAATTGTGCCCTTTTCTTTACCGGCATCCAAAATCATGCGGATTTCTTCTTCCGCATTTCCATCCTCATCACTGTTGGGATCGATACCTATTAATCGTAATATGCCATTAGCTGATACCGTAAAAAACCAAACAGCCGGAGCAAATATTTTCGACAGCATGTAGATTAGCTTTGACATGCCCAGTGCAAGCTGCTCTGCCTTTTTCATCGCAATCCGTTTCGGAATCAATTCGCCAAGAAGAACTGTAAAATAGGTTAAGGCGATTGTTATAATGGCTACGGATATGGCTCCAAGTATGGAAACCGGAAGCTTAACACCAAGGTTAACAAACCCCCGTGTCAGTTTGTCCGAAAAGTTTTCCGAAGCGACGGCACTGCTCAAAAGGTTAACCAGAGTTATACCCACCTGAATCGTTGCTAGAAAACGTGCAGGCTGCTCAGTCAGCTTTGAAAGTCTCATAGCACGTTTATCACCGGCAGCAGAAAGCTTTGAAAGCTTATTGTCGTTCATAGTAATTACAGCAATTTCCGCACAGGCAAAGATTGCGTTTAGAAGTATAAAAACAAGTTGCAATAAAAATAGCCCTAATAAATGATCATCTAACAAAAGAATAACCTCCCGATTTTTTGAGTTTTATGTGAAGCCGTTGCCTATTGTGACCAGTAATCTAAATTACCGGGATTTTGCAGGCAGGAAAGGAAATTTTTATAATTTCTCCTTCGCGATTGCCGGTAACACCTGGATGCATTAGCTTTTCACCAAATTAATATAACAATAAGTTGCTTTTTATATCTTTGAAATTACAATTACAAAAAGCACACAACAAAATAGACAATACACGATTGCCTTTTGTCAAGTGCTTATGTTAATACCGGCTATATTTTTATGAAAAAGAAAAATTTTAAACCATCGTCGTTCAGGTTCAGGAGAATCGTCCAACTAAATACACCTATCCTTTCTTGCTAAGAATTATAGCAGTATCTCTTAATATTGTCAAGTTTGATAAAATAATTTTCCTTCCTGTGTTCGCCGTGAATAATTTACCCATTATCCATTTGAATTTTTAGAAATTTATGTTATACTTTATAAATTCTTATATATTTCAGGAGGATATATGTTCGGATATGTTAACATCTATAAACCGGAACTTAAAATGAAGGATTTTTATAAATATAAGGCTTATTATTGTGGTTTATGCAAAACTTTAAAAGATAGATACGGGCGTTTTGGACAAATGACATTGTCCTATGATATGACCTTCCTTGTTATATTACTCACGTCATTATATGAAAGTGATACCGTAAGGAAGCAAGATCGGTGTGTGCTGCATCCCGTGAAAAAGCATGATACCCTTTGTAATGAAATTACGGAATACATAGCTGATATGAATATTGTACTGACTTATTACCATTTACTTGATGACTGGCAGGATGAAAAAAGTCTTGCAGGCCTGGCAGGTGCGGGAGTACTAAAGAAAGCATACAGGAATATCAGCAAAAGATACCCCAGGCAATGCCAGGGGATCAGGGAGGGACTGAACCGCCTCCAGGTATGCGAGAAGAATGAGGAGACGGATATTGATATTGTTTCCCGGTGTTTTGGAGAACTAATGTCTGAAATTTTTGCATATCATCAGGATATGTGGGAGAAAAGCTTGAGAAAGGTAGGATTTTTCCTCGGGAAATTTATATATATCCTTGACGCCTATGACGATATGGATAAAGATATAAGGAATGATAGTTATAACCCGTTAATAACAATCCATAAGGAGGCCTCCTATGAAGAAGATTGCAGGACAATGATGACCATGATGATGGCCGAGGCTGCCAGGGAATTTGAAAAACTTCCTTGTTTAATCGATATTGATATACTGCGCAATATCCTATATGAGGGTGTTTGGGTAAAGTTAGAAACTATAAAATTAAGAGAAACAAAAAGGAAGGATAATAAAAATGATAGTAAATCCATATAAAGTACTTGAAGTGTCCCCAGAAGCTACGAATGACGAAATTAAAAAGGCATATCGGGAATTAAGCAGAAAATATCATCCGGATTCTTATGTGAATAATCCTCTTTCCGATCTGGCGGAAGAAAAGTTTAAAGAAGTTCAGGAAGCCTATGAACAAATCATGAAGGAACGGGAAGGCGGTTATAACGGGGAAAGTGCTTCACATGGGCAAACTGCTTCCTATGGGCAAACCGCCTACACAGGAGAGGACTCTGCCCAAATGACGGCAGTCTATAATTATTTGACAGCAAGACGTTATAAGGAAGCACTTAACATACTTTCCGGAGTTTCAGACCGGCCGGCAAGGTGGTATTATTATAGCGCAGTGGCCAATGCAGGGACAGGGAATAATCTCATGGCTTTAAACCATGCGAGGCAGGCGGTGAATATGGAACCGAATAATGCAGAATACGCTAATTTCTTAAATCAATTTGAGTGGCGGAACCAACGATATCAGAATACCCGTGGTAATGTGGGAAGTGATTATGGCATGGGTAACTTTTGCTGTGATTTATGGTGTGCCGACTCATTGTGTGAATGTATGGGAGGAGATTTGTGCTCATGTTTCTAAACGCAAAAAAAATGTCATTCTTAGGACTTTTGCTTGCATGTGCCGTTATATTGGTAATACTTGGGAGCCTATTGGAGTTCAATACGCTTTTTCTTTTAGCGGGAGCTTCTTTTTGTATAGGAATTGCAATTCTTGAGTGCGGATTTCGGATTGGTTCCGGCTTTTATATTGCCAGTGTATTACTTAGTTTCCTGCTTACTCCGGATAAACTTTCCTGTATTACATTTGCAGCTGTGGGTTTGTATCTGGTTATAGTCGAATATTCATTTGATAAGCTGACTTATGTGAAATGGGATAATAGTAAAAGAAAAATCATATTTCGGATTATTAAATTTGTAACATTTAATATAATGTATATACCAATTTTGCTTTTATTACCTGAGCTGTTCTATCAGGGGCAGTTAAATAAAGGGCTTCTGGCTGCTTTTTTCTTTACAGGGCAGGTTGTATTATTTATTTATGATAAGGCGTACAGCTATTTTTTAAAACATATATGGGGAAAAATACGTGGCAAATTACATCTGTAAGGGCTGATCCGTGAAAGTATCAAGCAGGTAATTATTGTTTTATTTATTCGGGTAAAAGCATTTTAGGGAGAAAAAAACAGGCACCCGGTGGTTTTATGCCAGGTACCTGTTATGAATCATGAAATGCAGAAAGCAGTTATAGGAAAAATTTCACCACTACGGACGCAACGGTCAATACCGCACCTATAATGGATATTTTCCGGTATAGCTTCACGGATTCCGCATCTTCTTTTTCTTTATGCATATAATAGATTCCCGAAACCAATACTCCGAAACCTACTATAAGGAAAAGAAAAAATATAAGCCAATCTTTCATTTTTATACCCATTG
>JAATEU010000445.1 GCA_015655565.1 Clostridiales bacterium | reverse complement strand
TGATGCTTATATCAGTGTAGTTGAATCCTTAAAACATGGAGCCGTTGCCCACAATGCATCCATTAATATAAAATGGATTCCCTCTGAAACTGTAACCGATGAAAATGCAGCCGGAATTCTCTCTGACGTCAGCGGAATTTTAGTACCTGGCGGTTTTGGAGACAGAGGTATAGAAGGTAAAATCTCTGCTATCAGGTATGCACGTGAAAATAATATACCATTCTTAGGCCTTTGCCTGGGAATGCAGTTAGCTATTGTAGAATTCTCCCGCCATGTTATTGGTTTTAAGGATGCCCATAGTGTGGAACTTGATCCTGGAACTACCCATCCGGTAATTCATTTAATGCCTGAACAAGACGGCATTGAAGACATCGGCGGCACCTTAAGGCTAGGCTCCTACCCCTGTGTATTGGATGAAGCATCGAAAGCTTATGAATTATACGGTCAGAAAATAATTCACGAAAGACACAGACACCGTTATGAAGTAAATAACTATTACCGTGATGATTTTACCCGCGGCGGAATTAAGCTTTCCGGTCTATCTCCAGACGGACGTATTGTAGAAATGATGGAATTACCGAGCCATCCCTGGTTTGTAGCTACTCAGGCACATCCGGAATTTAAATCCAGGCCGAACAGACCGCATCCATTATTTAAAGGTTTTGTAGGTGCAGCACTGGAGTACCAGAAATAATATATTTTTAAAATAACATATCAAAAAACGCCGGCTACCGGAGGCTGACGTTTTGATTTATTTGGAGGATTATCCGTTATGAACCACATGAATATTCCAGTTTAATGGAACCAGATGTCCGGTGAAAAAAACAGTCTTCAAAATGGTGGATGACACATTCTCTTATTTATTATATTCTGAAATAGATTGTTTTATCAAGGATGCAAGGGCTTGCAACGTCAGCAGTCCTTGCATCCTTGATAAAACAATCTATTGAAGTACCTATTACGACCTGGCAGCAAATACGATTGCCAGAGTATCGGAAGCCAGAAATTATGTCAGCGGAAAAGCTGCAGAACCAGGAATTTACCAAAAAATCCCCTATATGGCAGTAAGAGCAGGCCTAGACGCTGAAAGCCACATACGGGACGTTGAATGTGGCATAAGATATACAGGGAAAACATTTTTTATTAACTTTTTTTGAAAAACGATAATACAGCAATCATTACGGAACCAATAAATATGCAGATATCGGATATATTAAATATGATCTTTTTAAGAAATTTAAAACTAAAATAATCCACCACATATCCTCTGCTAATCCGGTCATATACATTGCTGAGTGCCCCGCCTAACACAAGTGATAAGGCTAACTTCAAAAAATGGTTTCCTTTTTTAGGAAGCAGGAGGGCAAAAACCAGCAGAAGGATACCCAATAAGGTAACCGCAATAACCTTAACGGCTTTCACGTTATCTTCCATAAAATTTAACATAGCTCCTTTGTTATGATAACGTTCCAGGATGATATTCCCATTCAAGATTTTTTCTTTTTTATGCATAGCTTTATTTTCTTCAATATACCTCTTTATCTTAACTTCTGTAATAAAAATCAACATTACCAGTAGAATATAAATCATCAGGCTCCTCCTTATAAATATGGTTTACTTTGAATAAATCAGTTTAGTATAAATCAGTTTAATATAAATCACTTAACATAAATCAGTTTTTTAAATATAATTAATTATACTACAAGATACAGGTAAATACTCGTCTTATCCAGAAATAAATTATTTTTATATTTCATTCAATACTCGGTTTTGCTTGAATTTAGATTTAAACCTCTAAAATAAAAAATGTTTATTCCAATGTTTAAAATTAGATATTGTTATTAAAATATAGGTCTTACCATAATATAAAATCAATTGATAGAATTAACTGATAAAATTCTACTTAATTAATTATAATATAATTTCAGCATATATCAATATAATTAATGTAAAAATTAATAATTTATTTTTAAAAAAGCAAAAAATCACCTTTAAAACTATTGGAAATGGATATTCTTCTTGCAAACCCATAGTTAATTGCGTATTATTCGCAATTAACTGTTTTATTAATTCAAAACGTCTGACCCGGACAGGTAGCGTTATTTTTTATTTAATTAGTATTAACAATACATTTATCTTTAGTCGTAATTTGTAAAAATACTCATTAAACGGATTGAATTTAAATAAAAATATTA
>JAATEU010000410.1 GCA_015655565.1 Clostridiales bacterium | reverse complement strand
TGAATAAGAAGGGCAGAGTTTTCTGATGTAAATCATGGGTTCATATGGGAACCTTTGAAGGAAGGAGGAAATGACATTGTGTTATACAATGTCATAAGAAAAATGAATCAAACAATTTTATTACCGCAGCTTGAAGAAAAGAAATTGGTGCCTGTTATAAAAATAGACCGTACAGAGGATGCAAAATCGATTGGTGAGGCACTTTGTGCAGGCGGTCTGCCGGTTGCAGAAGTAACGTTCCGAACAGACGCAGCTGAAGAATCTATTAAAATCATGAAAAAAGAATTTCCTGAAATGCTTGTAGGAGCGGGTACGGTTGTTAATCTGGACCAGGCAAAAAGAGCACAGGCGGCAGGAGCTGCCTTTATTGTATCACCGGGTATTAGCCGTTCACTGGTTGAGTTTGCTGTTGACAATAAAATCCCGGTTTTTCCGGGGACATGTACGCCTACGGAAATTATGACAGCAATGGAATATGGTTTGGAAGTAGTAAAGTTTTTCCCGGCAAAACAATACGGTGGAATAAATACCATTAAAACATTAGCATCTGTATTTCCCGGTATTAGATTTATGCCGACAGGCGGCGTTAACCAGGATAATATAAGTGAGTTTTTGGCACTTAAAAGTGTTATTGCATGCGGAGGAAGCTGGATGGTAAAGGGGGATTTGATAAGTCAGGGTAAATTTAATGAAATTAAGCGCTTAACTGCCGAGGCTGTTTTGCTTGTAAGAAAATAGGGAAAGGAGGCCTTAAATATGAAAGTATTGGTTACGCCTACTTCTCTGCAACCGGGAAGAGGAGGGAAAGCATTAGATGCTCTAAAAGAATTTACTGAAGATATTGTATTTAATACAAGGGGAAAACCTTTATCTGAAGATGAATTAATTCCTTTGCTTCAGGAGTGCGAGGGTTATATTGCCGGCTTGGATTATGTTACCCGGAAAGTCATGGATGCATGTCCTAAGCTGAAAGTTATTTCCAGATATGGAGTAGGATATGATCGTGTGGACATAGAAGCGGCAAAAGAGAAAGGAATTATTGTAACGAATACACCGGGAGTTAATGCAGAAGCAGTTGGAGAACTGACATTTGGATTAATTCATTCTATTACAAGAAAAATTCCCTATTTACATGAGCAGACAAAAGCTGGTATGTGGACTCGATTAACAGGGACAGAATTAAAGGGTAAAACAATTGGAATTATGGGACTTGGAGCAATCGGCAAGGTTGTTGCAAGATGCGCAAAAGGGTATGATATGAATGTGATTGCATATGATCCTTATATCAATACAGAATATTGTGAAAAAAACGGTATCGGTATAAAAACTTTTGATGAATTAATTTCAGAGTCCAATTTTATCAGTTTGCATCTTCCGCTGAATGACCAAACAAGGCATATGATTAATAGTGATACAATTGCTAAAATGCAGGATGGAACTATAATTATAAATACGTCAAGAGGTGGTATTGTGGATGAAGAGGCTGCTTATCAGGCGATAAAGAGCGGAAAACTCGGAGGTCTGGGGCTGGATGCTTTTGAAACGGAACCACCGGAACTTTCACCTTTGTTTGAAGTGAATAATGTTGTTGTAACGCCGCATACAGGTGCTCATACAAAAGAGGCTACAGAAAATATGGCATATACATCAATTAAGAATTTAGTAGATGTATTAAGCGGAAAAAAATTTATACATATTGTAAATGAGTGATGCAGATTGTTACAAATTCGTACATGATTTGAAAAAAAAGAACATTAAATATATGCTGGAAACGGGATTATATGTTAAAAATATAACATTATTATAGTAAAAACGTATGCAATAACATAGATATTATAGTTGACTTTGTACATGTTGTATAGTATAGTAAAGGCATACATAACATTATAATGTAATAACAAAGCTATGTACGGAACATATTAAAAAATAACATATACAGGAGGAAGGTATTATGAAAAAAAATTTAGTATCGTTACTATTGGTTTTGGTGATGGCAATATCATTAGCAGGCTGCGGCTCTAAAAATGATGTGGATGAGAACCAAACTACGGAGGGCACAACTGCAAACCCGACGGATGCTGCGGCAACAGACGACACGTCATCCGATCAGATTAATATAGGGTTTGCTATAAAGACGCAGGATTCTCCTTACTTTGTAGCACTGGTTGATGCGGTGGTAGATTATACAGCTAAGGAAGGCTGGAAGGTAACAGTGTTAGACGCAAATGGTGACACAACGAAAGAAGCGGAAAACATGGAAACATTAATTTCTCTGGGCATGGATCTGATATTCTTAGACAGTGTAGAGCCGGATGCATGTATTCCCAGCATTAATGCTGCAGCAGATGCAGGAATTGGCGTTATCAATCTTGACAGTGGTGTTGGTGAGGGCGCTAACGATATTACAACAGTATATTCCAACAATAAACAAAACGGTAGATTGGTTGGACTGACATATGCAGAAAAAATGGGTGATGCTGAAATCAAAGCTATTCTCTTAAGCGGTGTTAAAGGAAATGTTGCCGGTCAGGAAAGAAGAGAAGGCCTTTTCTGTGGCATTATTGAGGGCAGAACTGGTATGACTGAGGAGGAAGCATGGGATGCGGCAGCTGAGTTTAATCAGGAGTTAACATCAAATGGTAAAGTAACAAGCGAAGACGCAAACTTTTCAGTAGCAGGACAGGGCTGGGGCAACTGGACAGAAGAAGATGGTTTAACGGCAGCAGAAGATCTGATTACTGCAAATCAGGATTTAACAACTGTATTAGGCGAAAATGACCAGATGCTGTTTGGTGCTATGACAGCTTTTAAAAATGCAGGTATTGAAGGCGTTGATATTGTAGCGGCAGCTGACGGTGCAAAGGAAGCATATGATCTCATTAAGGAGGGCACATATTTTGCAACCGGTGAAAATAGTCCGTATAAGATAGCCGAACTGGGAATTCAGCTTGCCAAAGAGATTTTAGTAGACGGAAAAGATATGTGGAGCTATGATGACATTACAATGACGGAACCTGCAGCCGTAACCATTGATAATGTGGATGAGTATTATGATTATGGCTTTTAACCGTATTAATAGTTTCTAACCGTATTAATTAATACGCATAATGTATTAAGAAGATCCTCCTTTTCTTAGGGGGGAGATCTTCTGTATATTAAGATTAAAGGAGACGGCCGCATGCAAGATGCATATAAAATTGAAATGAAAGGTATTACAAAACATTTTGGCGGTGTTAAGGCCTTAAGTAATGTTTCATTTAAAATAAAAAAAGGAGAAATTCACGCTTTAGTTGGAGAAAACGGTGCAGGAAAATCAACATTAATGAAAATTTTATCCGGTGCCTATCCAAAAGACTCGGGACAAATTCTGATTGATGGCAAAGAAGTTAAAATTGCATCGCCCAAGGATTCAAAAGATTTGGGAATTGCCGTAATATACCAGGAATTTATGCTGGCACCGGATTTAACTGTGGCAGAGAATATATCCATAGATAATTTGGCTGACACCGGAATTTTTGTAAATTGGAATCATTTGAAGAAAGCGGCAAGTGAACAGTTATCAAAGCTTGGATTTGGTGATATTGATCCGGGAGTAAAAGTAGGAAATTTAAGTGTGGCATATCAACAGATTGTTGAGATTTGCAAATGTTTGACAAGAAATGCAGATGTGATAGTTTTTGATGAGCCTACAGCGGTTTTGACATTTACGGAAATTGAAAAGTTATTTGCAATTATACGTAAATTAAAATCGGAAGGTGTTAGTGTTATTTATATTTCCCACCGTTTGGATGAAATATTTGAATTGAGTGATAATATTACGGTATTAAAGGACGGAGGATATGTCAATACGGTTCCCGCCTTATCCATAACAAAAGAAGAACTTGTTAATATGATGGTAGGAAGATCAATTACACAAATGTTCCCTCAAAGAAATGCAAAAATAGGAAAAGAAATATTAAGAGTCGAAAATTTAAATGCAGGTAATATGGTGAAAGATGTTAGCTTTACTGTCAGAGAAGGAGAAATTCTTGGATTCAGCGGCTTGGTCGGCGCAGGCAGAACAGAAACGATGAGAGCTATCTTTGGCGCTGATAAAATAGACTCAGGTAAAGTGATTTATTTTGGAAAAGAGGTACGGTTCAGTCATCCCAGACAGGCAATCAGCAATGGTTTTGGACTTTTGCCGGAAGACAGAAAAAAGCAGGGCTTATTGTTGGAACAGAGTATCCGGGTAAATACAACGCTAGCTTCCATGTATAAAATAAAAAATAAATCAGGTATTATTCATCATAAAAAAGAAAAAAAATATGTAAGAGATTTATTGCAGGGTATTAATACGAAATATGGATCAACAGAAGATAATGTAAACAGTCTAAGCGGTGGAAACCAGCAAAAAATTGCACTTTCAAAATGGCTTTCGGCCGATTGCAAATGTATTGTTGTTGATGAGCATACACGTGGTGTTGATTTTGGTTGTAAAATAGAAATCTATAAGATTTAGA
>JAATEU010000309.1 GCA_015655565.1 Clostridiales bacterium | reverse complement strand
TTAAAAATATTGTATTTTTTGTCATCTATTATGCTTCCTTAAAATCTTTAGAATGGAGCATATTATGAATACTTTTCCGCAAATTGATAAATTCCTGTGTATCTTTTAAATCCAATGTTCTTTTATGCGGTAAATAAACCGGTACATCCGCCATAATCTGTCCGGGTCTTGCACTCATAACATAAACTCTTTGTGCGAGAAAGACCGCTTCCTCAATATCGTGGGTAATAAAAATAACGGTATGTTTTTCTTTTTCCCATAATTCCCGGAGCAGAAGCTGCATATTGGCTTTTGTATCCGGATCTAAGGCTCCAAAAGGTTCATCCATAAGCAGGACCTTAGGATTGTTAGCCAGTGCACGGGCAATTGCCACTCTTTGTTTCATCCCGCCCGAAAGCTGCTTTGGCAGACTTTTCCGAAATTCAGTTAATCCAACCAGATTCAGATATCTGTCAACGATTGCATCTGCTTCTTCTTTCTGCGTTTTTTTCAAATCCAGGCCAAACCGGATATTTTTCTCCACACTCTTCCATGGAAACAGTGTATATGCCTGGAACACCATACCCCGGTCAGCCCCCGGTCCGTTCAGTATCTTATCGTCCAGGATGATTTCTCCTGAAGTGGCATCCTCCAAACCTGCCAAAATACGCAGCAGTGTGGATTTACCGCACCCGGACGGTCCCACTATACAAATAAATTCGTTATCCAGAATTTCAATATTAATGGCCTTCAGGGCAACCGTTACATTTTTTCTGCTTTTATAAATTTTGTTAATATTACGGCAATATATCTTACTGTTTGCAACTGTGGCCTGTACACCCTTTCCTGTCCGGTCATTTTCCGTTATCCTCTGTTGTTTCATATCTCACACCTCTATTCTTCTGTTGCCCAATGGAACAATAGATAATTAATTAATGCAAATATCTTATCAATAACCAGGCCCAAGACTCCAATTGTAAAAACTCCCATAAAAATTATGTACGTTTTCATAAATCTTTCCGCTATCATAATGGAATAGCCCAGGCCGGAACTGGAGGCCAGCATCTCAGCCATAACAAGATAGGTCCAGGCCCAGCCCATAACAGTCCTGAGATTATCCATTATCTGGGGCATCATGGCAGGAATCATAACCTTCCTGATTACCTGGCCCTGTGAAGCTCCTAAGGTATATGCCGAATGAATCAAATCGATTGATACATTTTTTGCAACATCGCTGATCATAGTAATCAGTGAAAAAACAGCGCCTACTACAATAATGGTTATTTTGGCAGATTCACCAACCCCTGCACATACCATAATTAACGGTATTAAAGCAGATACCGGAAGGTACCGCATAAATCCGATTAACGGTTTTGTAACCGCCCCTGCTATCCGGTAGGTTCCTGATAAAATACCAATGGGAACACCAATGAGCACACTAATGAAAAATCCCATAAATACGCGATAACAGCTGATTCCCATATCAGCCCAAATGGAGCCGTCCTTCAGCCCACTTAATATGGCCCCAAATGTAGCCTGTGGAGTAGGCAGGAATATATGGCTGATACCGGTAAAATTACTGCCGAAAAACCATGCCAGTATCATTGCCATGAAGGTTATAATACCAATGGTATTATTTAGGGATTTGGGAATTTCCTTTCTGATCCGAAACAAACCTAATTTTTTTTTCATGTTTTCCTCCATTGCATATCACATCTGTCTGCAGATGCGGCACTGCTTCTAATTTTTACACTATTCTCCTTCCCGAAGGTTCAATTGTTTCTTTCACCCGAACTGATCGTTACTACTTTTTCAATTGGAATGGCAAATATTTTTCCGTCACCGTAAGCACCTGTTTTTTCCTGCCTGCATATGGAGATTATCAGGGCTTTCACCATTTCTGCCTTAGAATCTTCTACCGCAATCATAAGCAGGCTTTTAGGAATCTCATCATAATACACTCCGCTGACTTTAAGTCCCCGCTGTTTTCCGCGGCCAAGAATATTTTTAAAAGTTGCTCCGTTAATACCATTTTGTGTCAGGGCATTTAATACCTCCCGTTCATTTTGTGGTCTGATATAAGCCTTAATCATCTTCATAAGTATTACTTCCTTTCCGCTATTTATATATTTTATAAAGTTTCAGGGCAACTTCCAGCTCTAATCTGGCTTCCGGGTCCGTGAAATCACAATTTAAAATGGATTTTATTTTTTCCAGCCGGTACACTATGGTATTATAGTGTGTATACATTAATTTTGCCGTTAACTTAATATTTGCTCCCGCACTGAAATATGTACTTAAGGTTTCAATTAAATTTAGTTTTTTATTTTTATCATAATCAATCAGCGGAAGGATCCGGGACTTCAAAAACTCTTCCACATTGTTATGTCTGGACAGCAAGGTCAGAATGGCATAGATTCCTATC
>JAATEU010000373.1 GCA_015655565.1 Clostridiales bacterium | reverse complement strand
TGGAATATAACAGGGATATCTGGAAATTATAGATTGTATTTACCGGTTTCTATTCCGGTATTCTAAAGGAGATACCCCCATGGATTTACGGAATACTTTACAGAAATAGTTGCCGCAGGAGAATCCGCACTGTCGGGCTATCTGCTCCACGGAGTCGGAGCTGTTTAATAACAAAAAGATGGCACCCTGTAACCGCACATTAGTCAGATAATGAATGGGAGCCATACCTATTTCATTTTTGAAAAGGCGGGTAAAATAAGGCAGGGAAATACCGGATTCTTCTGAGAGTTCTTCAATACCGGAAATAGTTCTGTAATCCTTTTCGATTCTAATTACAGCTTGTTTGATATAAGCAGACCGTGCCTGTATTGCGGGAGCCTCCAGTTCCCTTAAGAGGCCGGAAAGAAAACGGTAGATAATTTCACCGCCTTCATACCGTTTGGGGTTCTGGCCGTTACGGACCTTTTCATGGAGTGTTAAAAAGAGTTTGACGGGGATGCTGTCAACAGGCAGTTCTAATACATTGCCAAAGCTCTTTTTAATTTTCCTGAAAAAAGGGGCGGCCGTCTCGCCTTTAAAATGAACATAAATATATTCCCATATATTATCCGCATTATTAACAGGCAGATAATACCGGCTCTCCTCAGGAAAAGAAGTAAAAAACCCTTTTCCTTCCGTCAGTTTATACCGGTTTCCGCCTGTTTCATAGATGCCGTGGCCCCTTAAGGTGTATTGGAACAGATATCCTTCCATGGTCCTGTTGCTGTTATTAAAATCATAGAACTCATTATGCCTTCTTTCGATTCCGAAATCCTGTAAGGTAAGTGGAGCCGACTCCAGTTTATCCAGATTCAAAAACCCATGGGTTCCCAGTTCATATTGTATCAAAATATTACCCTCATTATCAATTTAGTCTTCTTGCAGCCGGAATTCTTTATTATTATAATATGATTATAATAATAATTCAATCGTATTATTAAATGTATTTGACAGGATTAAAATAAGAAGGAAGCTTCTGCAAAAGTTCCCGGCAATTATAAAAATAAGTCTTGCCAAGTTATGTATATCATATCAAAAAAATACCGGAATGGAGGCTGTCATGAACAAAAATACTTTTGCACCCACCCCGCCCATGGGGTGGAGCAGTTATGATTATTATGATACAACGGTAAATGAAGTACAGGTAAAAGCCAATGCGGATTATATGAAAAAACACTTAAAGGAATATGGATGGGAATATGTGGTGGTGGATATTCAATGGTATGCCTATGGTGCAGGTACCATGCGGGACCGGTATCAGTACATACCTTTTAGTAAGCTGGAAATGGATGAATATTCCCGCCTGTTACCATGCCGGGAGCGGTTTCCTTCTTCTGCAGGGGGACGGGGGTTCAAACCGTTGGCAGACTATATCCATGGCCTGGGTTTAAAATTCGGTATCCATATCATGCGCGGCATTCCCAGAATTGCGTCCCATAACCACGGTAAGATTCCAGGGACTTTTGTCACGGCCGACCGGATCGCCAATCCTTTTTCCATCTGCGGATGGAATTCTGATATGTATGGCGTGGATGCAAAAGCAGAAGGGGCACAGGAATATTATGATTCCCTTTTCCTGCTTTATGCTGAATGGGGTGTGGACTATGTGAAATGCGATGATATCTGTAATACCAATTTGTATGTGAATAACCGGTATTCCGGGGAAAAAGAAATCGAGATGCTTTATAAAGCCATACAAAAATGCGGCCGTCCCATTGTCCTTAGCCTCTCTCCCGGCCCGGCCCTTATAGACAAAGCCTGGCATTATGAGAAATATGCAAATATGTGGCGTATTACCGATGATTTCTGGGACAGCTGGTCTTTGCTGCTAAATATGTTTGAACGCTGTGAATTATGGCAGAAACATGTATTGCCAGGCTGTTATCCGGACTGTGACATGCTGCCTCCTGGATGGATCGGAAAAGGCTTCGGGCAGGAGCGTATGACCGGCTTTACCAGGGAAGAACAGATTACCATGATGACCCTTTGGTGTATCTTCCGTTCCCCTTTAATGCTGGGTGCGGAGCTGACAAAATTGGATGAATGGACTTTATCCCTGCTGACCAATAAGAGAGTATTTGCCCTTATGGGAAGCTCCCATCAGGCAGTGCAGATTGCCAGGGATGAAAAACATGCTGTCTGGTTCAGTAAGGATTCCGAAAGCGGAAACTGTTATGTGGCGTTATTTAACTTTCAGGAGGCGGAAGCAGAGGTAAATACAGTTTTTGAAGAACTGGACCTGAATACACGGATGGAGAAAAAAAATATGCCTGAAAAGATACGGCATGGTATTATAAAAAACGAAGTTCATCTGGAAGAACTCTGGACCGGGGAAGGTGCTGTTTCGAAAGAACGGAAAATCACGGCGGATATTGATGCCCATGGGGCAAAACTGTATCATATTACTATAAAATAAAAGAACGAACTACAATATCCCGAAATGGTTTGAATATGTCTGCTGCCGCAGGCAATATAACAGATGTCTAAGGCGGCAGAACCGGAACGTCTGAAATCGGCACATTCTTTAAAAAGTTTTTTTGCAATATCAAAAGTTTTATCCGCTAATCCGGAATAATAAGGGGCGGTGCCAAGTGCTACAATTGCCTGGTTAAAGGGCTTAGAACTTACTTTAATCGGATTCCCGTTAAGACAGGCCCCTTTATCCCGGATTCCGAAAAATAATTCATTCAGGAAAGGATTATAAACGGCACCTAAAATGCCCTCAGACTGTACCTTGATATCCATATCAGTTACATAATTTGCATGTCCTTCTTTGGCGGTAATTGAGGTTTCCGGTTTGTCTGCGATAAGAAAACCTGATTCTTTTATCAGATGACTTACCCTTTTTTTTATGAAATCGAAATCAATTGTATTATTCATTCCCATATACTTCTTTGACAGTTATCTTTATTTATCATCCCGCATCTTAAATTTCTTACAGAACTGGCTCGGTGCACAGCCGCATTTTTTTGTAAAATATCTGGTAAAGTAATAGATGTTATGAAAGCCGCAGGCTTCTGCAACAGCGGAAACCTGAGTGGCTTCACTGGTCAGCATATTTTTTGCCCTGTCTAAGCGTGCCGCAAGTAAATCAGTCCTTGGAGTACAGTTGTAGAACAAATTATAATAAAAAAAGAACTGGCTTTTTCCGAGATTCACTAACCGGCACATTTCCTCCGTACTCCAATCCTTTTGACAGTTTTGCAGCATGGTAAGCCGGGCCTGGTCAAAAATTTCCTGTAACCCCTTATCGCCTGACAGATATTGCAGCTCCTGGTGATGAACGGTTCTTGATAACTCAATCAGGATATTTTTTATTAAGATATCTAATTTATACTCCCGGTAAAGGGTCTGCAGATAGAATTCTTTTGCTATTTCTTTGAACATTAAATTTAACGCCTGATAATTCTCCGGGTAAAAAATTTCATTGACCGGAACCGGAAATTTATTTAAAAAATCCTCATCCGCTGAAAAGTGCATATAGCTGTTGTAAAATTTAGAAACCGCATGATAGTGCTGAAAAACATCCGGCGGGTAGAGGATACAGGCATTGGGCCTGGTGACTATGGTGCTGCCGCCGGCAAAATGGACCTTCATGGGTGCTAGAAACAATAAAAGCAGATAGTCCGTACTGCCATTGGGACGGTAAATGACAAAAGAATCATTGCTGTAAATGTTGTAGCCGCCATAGTTTAACTGAAACATGAGGTTCTCCTTTCTGCTCTGCCTATATTTTATCATGACCGGAGAAAAAGTCAAATAAAACGGAGCATAATTCATTTCGTTTAATGCAGGATACAGGTATGATAGAGTTATAACATAAAAAGGTACATTCTAAATAGGAATACACTAAATAGAAGCACTCTGAATGGGAAAGGGGAACAGAATATATGAATTTAAACAGTAAAGACAGGGCTTGGTTAGTGGAAACCCTGGAAAAGTTTATGGAGAAGATGGAATGGGTGAGTGAAAAATCCAAAGATAAGATTCCGGCTACTGCCATAAACGGAGAGCATGACGACAGGGCTGACAAAAGAATTTCCTGGACTGCGGATAATGGGCTTAATTGGTGG
>JAATEU010000291.1 GCA_015655565.1 Clostridiales bacterium | reverse complement strand
TATGTACTATACCAGTAAAATCTAGTAAAATGTAAGAACCTGACGTACAATGTCTGATTTACTATAAAATGTTAAATGTATTATACGCACCGCACTATATAATTTACGATTACGATTCAAAATACTCAATGTGTTAATGTTAAAATTTCAAAATATTTTCTCAAATCCCAGTATAAGATTTATAACTCTAATTGTATACGTACAGTACACATAATTATAATTATCCGCATTATTAAGCATATCCATAATTGTTTCCAGACGTTTGTAATCTTTATTAGCAGAATACATGGCAATAAACATGCTTAATAAAAAAGAAGCAGCAGTCAGAAGGAGTACAATAGCTAATAAAGCAATGGATTCGTGATACAAATCGTTAAAGGGAACAAGCGATAGATAACTCCAACTGTCATTTCGTTCCGGGTTAAGAATAGAAGCAACATAGCGTGTTTCTTTGTAGTTTATTGGAAATGCAATTAATTCATCATCGTTCAATTCCTGTTGCTTTGTCAGCTGCCAAGCATCAGTAATATCATCAGACGTGTTTTTAAAAAGCACGGTTCCGTCATCCTTGATAAAACTGATTATTTGATTTGGATATAAAGAGAGTGTTGCTATATAATCCTGTAAAGTTTCTAAAATAATCTGAACAACTATTACCCCATTGCTTTTTTTGGGAGACAGAGGTGAATAGATTTTTTTAAAAATTGTTAGTGTTGTCGTTGGAGCTGAAAATTTATGGGGCTTTATTTCACAAATTTGATACCAAAAGTTTTCTTTGGATTGGTAATAGGATGTTAGCCAGGAAGTATCAAAATAGATATCTGCGTTCGTTAATCCGTATTCAGATGTAAGAAATCTATCATTATCATTTTCGTAGTAGACATATGCAGAATAAATGAATTCGTCTGTATTGACCATGTTTTGAAGAAACAAAGTTATAGTCTGCATACTGTTAATGGAATCAAGAGATAGACTGTTTTCATGAAAGGCATTTTTTAATTTTACGATTACAGAGGGGTTTTTGGCAAAATAGAGACTTGCATTATCTATAACTTGAAACAAATTTCCCATTGTCTCCTCAATACGATAAAGAAGATTCAAATTGTTTTGTTTTGTTGTTTTTTCTACTGCTTTTACAGAGCGGAATATAGCATACGGACCAATTGCTGACACAACAATCATAAGTAAAATAAAATGACGAAAAAAACTCTTTAAGAAGAAATGAAATCTCATTGAATAATGACGTTTACCACTAATCTTCATAAATATTGTCCTCTTCTTTTACATGCATATGTAGTTGATCACGATATTCTTTTGGACTTATTTTAAAATAATTTTTAAAAGTCCTTGCGAAATTCTTGGGATTTGCATAACCTATAAGGTTACTGATTTGGTAAATTTTGTAGCTTGGATTTCGCAATAAACGTTCTGCATTTTTCATCCGGATTACTAATAAATAATATGAAAAATTCTGTCCTGTTTTCTGCTTGAAAATTTGACTTATATAACAGGAATTCATATATATCATTTTAGCTGCATCCTTAAGGTTGGCTGTTCTGTAATTTCGTTCTATGTAGTCCTTCAATTTCTGTAATATAAGATCTTGCTGTGGGACAAGTAATTCCGAATCAGTGGATTCTGTTTTATTAATAAAATCCAACTCTGTTTTAATCGTATTAAAAGTTTCATACAATTCTTCATAGCGGGCAGGTTTGATAATATAAAAACGCACTCCATACATAATTGCCTGGCGGGCGTATTCAAAATCACGATAACCACTTAAGAAAACAACGACAGGTGAATCGTTTTTATTAAATAATTGTTTGGCAAGTTCAATACCGGAAATTACAGGCATACGAATGTCACAAAGAATTACATGGACAATATTAGATTTCAGAAATTTAAGAGCTTCCAAACCATTACATGCCTGACCGGCTACATTAAAACCTATAGACTGCCATGGAAAGCATGTACTCAATGTATTTCTAGATTGATACTCATCATCTATAATTAGTAGATCGTACATAGTTACCTCCCTTAGATAATAAAAACATCATACTAAATTATATAATTATTCATTAATCAAGTCAAGGAATGTGAGATAATCTCTATAATCGAATGTCCTAATTCCTTAGAATATAAAATAATGATACCAAAATGTAAAACATAGAGTAATATTATGATACGTATCTAGAATTTATTGAGTATTTTTTTCTGAAATTAATTGCAAAAACGTTTGTCGTCTAATATGGGGG
>JAATEU010000069.1 GCA_015655565.1 Clostridiales bacterium | reverse complement strand
TATAATTTATAAGGCTTTTAAGGAGTATCTGAGTCAGAATTATATTACGGCTGAAGAAATCCTTGACGTTCTCTGTGAAGTAATTGATAAATCCAATCTGATTGCGGGCAGTATTATATGCCTGGACGGTTTTACCGGCTTTACACCCGCCCAATATAAATTATTGACTTTATTAATGAAAAAGGCAAAAATGGTTATTGTAACCGTAACAATAGATAAAGAAGATATGGATAAGCCGGATGAAGAATTCCAGTTATTCCATTTAAGCAAGAAAACAATCAAAAAACTAACGGATATTGCAGGGGAAGAAAGTATTGTAATGGAACCGCCTCTATACGCAGAGGACCTGGCCTGCACAAAGATGCCTTACCGCTATAAAAACAGTCCTGCATTAGCTGCCTTGGAAGGTAATATTTTCCGGTATCCTGCAAAAAGTTATGAGAAGGAACAGGATAATATCAGCATCCACGCTGCCAGGGATATCAGGCAGGAGGTTACTTTTGTAATTCGGGAAATCAGGGAGCTGGTCCGGGAAAAACATTACAGGTATCAGGATATTGCAATCGTTACCGGGGAGATTACCGCTTATGGAAGAGAATTAGGAAGAGAATTTGAAAAGGCCGGGATACCATGCTTTATTGATCATAAGAGAGATGTGTTATCCAATCCGTTTGTAGAATTAATACGGTCTGCTCTGGATATTATTCGGGACAACTTTGACTATGAGAGTGTTTTCCGGTATCTTCGATGCGGCCTTGCCCATGTGGATACGGAAGATGTGGATGTTCTTGAGAATTATGTAATAGCCCTGGGCATCAGGGGTCATAATAAGTGGCGGTCGGATTGGACAAGGACTTACCGCGGGCAGAAGGAAGGGGAACTGGCCCGGATTAATGAAGTAAGGCAAATGTTATATGAAGAGCTTATGCCCCTTTATGAAATTCTTTCGGACCGGACGAAACATGTAAAAGAATACACGGCCGCCCTTTATGATTTTGGGGTCAGAATGAAAGCTGCCGATAAGCTGGCGGAATTTTCCGAAGCATTCAGGCAGCAGGATATGCTGGCAGAGGCAAAGGAATATGACCAGATTTACGGCATCGTAATGGAACTTTACGAAAAATTGGCGGAACTCCTGGGTGAGGAGTTAATATCTTTAAAGGAATACATAGAAGTGCTGGAGGCAGGTTTTGCAGAAGCTAAAGTCGGACTGATTCCGCCGGGACTGGATCAGATTATGGTGGGGGATATAGAAAGAACAAGACTTAAGGATATAAAGGTCCTTTTCTTTGCAGGCGTTAATGACGGCATCATCCCGAAAAACAACGGGGGCGGCGGAATCTTAACCGATATGGAGCGGCAGCTGTTTGCCCATAATAAAATCGAATTGGCACCTACCATGAGGCAGGCTGCCTATACGGAAAAATTTTATCTGTATCTGAATATGACAAAGCCTCAGGAAAAATTGTATCTTACCTATAGCAGACTTGGCGGGGATGGCAAGGCCCTAAGGCCTTCCTATATCATTGAAATGGTCAGAAGGTTATTTCCAAAGCTTCAAATTCAGAATGAGGATATCGGGAAAGAGGATTTGGGATATATTTTAGGAACCAATGGCGGTATGGATTATCTGATTGAAGGATTAAGAAAGTACCCTTATGGGGAAACGACGGATTTGTGGAGGGAGTTATTCACCTATTATTATTCCAGGGAGGAATATCAGGCTGCGCTGCAAAGCCTGGTGCAGGCTGTCTTTTATGTGAATAAAGATCATGGCTTGTCCAAACAGGTTGCAAAGGAACTATACGGGAATATTCTGGCTGGAAGTGCAACCAGATTTGAACAATATGCGGCGTGTGCTTTTGCCCATTATATAAACTATGGATTGGAGCTTAAGGAGAGGCAGGAATATCGGCTGGCAGTTCCTGACATCGGTAATATTTTTCATAATGCCATTGAGTTATTTTCCAGAAAATTGGAATCCAGTGAATACAATTGGCATACGGTTCCGGAAGATATCCGGGACGAATGGGGAAGCCAATGTGTTAAGGAGGCGGCCGGCGGGTATGGAAATGCTATCTTTGCCAGTACCAGTAGATACCAGTACATAGTAAAGCGTGTTGAGAGGATTAC
>JAATEU010000036.1 GCA_015655565.1 Clostridiales bacterium | reverse complement strand
TATAGTGTTCGATGATTTTTTTTAAGTAAAGGAAAAATTAGGAGAACATACATGCCGTGAAAAACTGGAGCAAATTTGTAACAAACTGGGCAGTCTTTTGAAAATAAAGCAGAAAAATACAAATTTCTCCATTCTGGAAAATAATAACGTAATAACATTAGTATCCAATGACGGGCCGTATCTGGAAAAAAAATTTATGATGGATCTATTTGGCGAGCTGCAGAAACAAATAGTCGGCAGGGAAAGGAATCTTACCGTTAGTGTTGGAATAGGAACTCCTTTTAATCATCTGTCGGTATGCAGAAAAAGCGTGACAGAAGCCAAAAGGTCTATGCAGATACTGCAGGTATGTAACCGTAAAAATGAAATCCGCTATTATGACGATATTGGAATATACAGACTGCTGTTCGAATTTCAGGACCAGGAAGAATTTTTCCATATCCGGAATGGTATAATAGGAAAGCTTCTGGCATATGATGCGGAAAATAATGAGAATCTTGCGGAAACTTTGGAAACTTATTTGGATAATGACAGGAATATTGCAATTTCTGCTCAAAAAATGTATCTTCACCGAAATACTCTAAAATATCGGCTCAAGAAAATAGAAGAAATACTCTTGTGCAACCTTTCGGATGTTAATACTTGTTTTAATCTAAGACTCGCCTTTAAAATTAATAAATTTATCGAAAGTGAAAAAATGTATTCTATATAATAAAATTACATAAGGAGAATAGGTTGAAAAAACAAAAAACAGTTTTTTCAACATCCTGATTTGTACGTGCGCTAAAGTGCACAGATGGGAGTTTTTATGAATAAAAATGACGAAATCAAATTAATTGAGCTTACAAAAGAGCTAATTTCGATTCCCTCCATTACAGGAATGGAGGCCACCAGTAAAATAATGAAATACGTAAATGACTGGTTGAAAGCAGAAGGAATTGAATCAGAAGTGATTCATTGCTTCGGGGTTCCCAATCTGATTGCCCGGATAGGGAAAAAGGGAAAAAGGAGACTTTTATGGAACGGTCATCTGGATGTTGTCGCAACGGGGGATTACATGAATTGGGACTATCCTCCTTTTTCACCTGTTGAAAAAGAGGGATATCTGTATGGGAGAGGTAGCAGTGATGCAAAAAGCAGTGTAGCGTCCATGATGATGGCATTAAAGCTCCTGAAAACGGATGAGGATGCCTTGGATGGAGAAATTACGCTGATGGTTGTCGGGGAAGCAGAAAATGGAAGTGCTCATGGAACAATAGAATTATTAGATAAATATGGAGCGGGGTTTGATGCGGCCGTGGTCGGAGAAGCTACCGATTTGTGTATTGAAATTGCTGAAAAGGGATTAAGATGGCTGGAGCTCCGGATTCATGGTGCTGCAAGCCATGCAGGAAGGCCGCATTTGGGGATCAATGCAATCAGTCAGGCCGGAAAAATTATAAAAGCCCTTGACGAGTTTCCGTTTGAAGGCTATAACGAATTATTTGAAGAGGAGCTTCGTAGGCCCAGTGTATCAGTAAATAAAATACATGGAGGGATACAGAATAACGTTTTAGCCGAAAACTGCAAAATGGTTTTGGATAGGAGAATGCTTCCCGGTGAGACCGAAGACAAGGTTCTGGAGGAGATCATCTCTATTGTAAACCGGGTTGTTGACGAAAAATGCCAGGTGGAATACAGCTTTGTCAATCAGGGTTGGGATCCATTCATATTGGATGGCAAGGAGCCGATCGTACAAAATATGAAGGAAGCATATGTAAGCGTTATGGGAAAAGAACCGGTATTTCGCGGAAAAGCAACGGGGACAGATGCAGCGCATATTTATAAAAGGGGGATTCCGGTAATCATTATGGGACCCGGAAATCCAAACGTAACCCATAGAAACAATGAGAAGGTACGGATTTCAAATATTGTTAATATGGTAAATATTTTAATTCAGGGTGCATACAAATTTTTTATGCAATAGGAAATTGCGTCCTGTTGCATAAAAACGCTTCGCATGATGCGCATAACGCTTGCAGGGTATCATGTCGTAAAGCGACCAATCGTCAGCGCAGAGTTTGCTTTGCAAACTCTTTGTTCAATAAGCCGGATAGACAAAAAACTAAGTTTTATATTGTTAATGGCAGACATATACAAGTTGCCTGCCTAAAGTTAAAATAAGGTATAAAAGTAAAAAAACAAAGGCGTTGGTTAGCGTAATAACCGGCGCCTTTTTGCTTACACAAAACCATAAGCTGAGCGGATATACCGGTATAGCCCCAGAGCGTGTTTGAAAAATCATTACACCGTTCTGACCGCCCCACTTTGCGGTATACTGCGTCGAGGTTTTGGGAGCGTAAGCACCACTACGCGCCCAAAATCGCTCCTTGTCTCCCACAAAGTGGAGCATCCAGCCCGGCATAAGCATTTTTCAAACACGCTCTAGAACGAACTTGCAATCATTTATGAAAATCAGATTTTAGCAATTCGCGTTGGGAAGAAGAGTACTCAAGAATGAAAAGGAGAAAAATATGAGGAACTTACATTTTGAAAAACTTTTACCTTATATGGATCAGTTCCTGAAAGGCTTTGGTGTTACCATTCAAGTTACGGTGGTTTCGTTTGCCATTGCCATTGTTCTGGCAATAACCCTGGCGGCAGTGCGAATGACCAATATTAAGCCATTGGTAATTTTGCATGACGTTTGGGTGTTAATCATTCGTTCTATGCCATTGTTATTGCAGTTGTTCCTTATGGCATATGCGGTACCGGCATTAACGGGAGGAAAAATTAATTTAGGAGCCGTTTTATCGGGGGAGGCTGTACTGGCAATTAACGCGTCGGCCTATATGACGGAGAGCATTCGGGGAGGTTTTCTGGGAGTGGACAGAGGGCAGAAAGAAGCCGCACAGGCGCTGGGGACAGGAAATACGGTGTCCTTCTTTTATATTATATTGCCTCAGGCGTTTCGCCATATCTTCCCATCCCTGATGAATGAGATTATTCTTCAGTTTAAGTCTACTTCCTTATTGGCACAGATTGGTGTATATGAATTATTCCTTGTCAGCAATAATATGACAACGGCAACGCATGCAAGTTTTGAGCCGTTTTTATTAGTGGCAGTGATTTATTATATTGTTGTAATGGTATTGACCTATTGTTCCCAGAAAATAGAAGGGAGATTGAGAAGAAGTGATAAAAATTAATCATTTGAAAAAGAATTATAAGGATTTAGAAGTATTAAAGAATATATCTGTTGAAATTCCCAATGGACAGAGGATAGCAATCATTGGCCCTTCAGGCTCGGGAAAATCTACCTTATTAAGAAGTGTAAATCTGATGGAACCGGTCACATTCGGTGACATATGGGTTAACGAAAAAGAAATTACGAAAATGTCAAAGAAGGACTTAAAGAAAGCCAGAGAAAATATTGGAATGGTTTTTCAACATTTTAATTTGTTCCCACATATGACCGTTTTGGATAATATTACTTTTTCTCCAAGAAAAACATTAAAGATGCCAAAAGCGGAGGCGGAGCAGGCTTATCG
>JAATEU010000540.1 GCA_015655565.1 Clostridiales bacterium | reverse complement strand
TGGGCCTGCACAGTTCATAGGCAATATTACCGTTTTTAATGGCATCAAAAATTTCATTTTCCATAAACCAGGTCATGTATAAGGCTAAAAATGCCTGCTGCATCCATACGTATGAAGCGAGTGCCGGAAATGTCATTGGAAATGCCTTGGTATCTGCCACATAAAAAGCTTTAAACATGAGCAATTCCAAAGCACCCCAGGTAAATTGGGTAACAATGCCTGCCAGGGCCGCCGCACGGTATTGAAGTCCGTTTACAAAACGGAGGCGGAAAAATGATAAGTATTTATTCATAGCTGCCTCCTCCTTATATTTCATACTGTTTATAAAGCCGGACTACTACCTCGTCAATGGAGGAACCTGAAACGGAAATATCCTTTAAGTCTACCTGTGAAGATAATCTGGCAATGGCATCTGAAACCAGTATATTATCGGAATCCAGTTCTATTACGGCATGTCCGTTTATAACCTGTTCCTTTTCATCATTGGAGTAATCGTTGGACAGTATATGCATTCCTTCACATAAATCAAGTCCTTTTCCGGAATATTCCAGAATCAGCTTTTTATAACCCCCAAACTGCTTTTTCATATCCTCCAGATTTCCATCCATCAGGATTTTTCCCCTGCCGATTAAAATAATCCGCTTTGTGAGAGCCTCAATATCCTGCATATCATGGGTAGTGAGTATAACCGTTGTTTTATATCTTTTATTCATGTCTAATATAAAATTCCGGACGGCTATTTTAGATACGGCATCAAGGCCGATAGTCGGCTCATCCAGAAATAATACCCTGGGGTTATGTAAAAGAGAAGCTGCTATTTCACACCGCATCCTCTGCCCCAGGGATAACTGTCTCGCAGGTGTTCTAATGATTTCCTGCAAGTTTAGAAGGGTTACCAGTTCGTTCAGGTTTTCCTTGAACTTATGCTCCGGGACACTGTAAATATCCCGCAATAATTCAAAGGAATCAATGACAGGCACATCCCACCATAGCTGAGAACGCTGCCCAAAGACAACTCCTATATCACGGACATGTTCAATCCTGTTTTTCCAGGGAATCCGTCCGTTTATCAGACACCTTCCGCCATCAGGTGTTAAAATACCGCTTAAAATTTTAATCGTACTGCTTTTACCCGCACCATTGGGTCCAATGTAACCTACCATTTCCCCATCCCCAATGGCAAAAGAGATGTCATCCAGTGCCCTGACGTAATCGTACTCTCTGTGAAACAGAGCCTTAAGAGCCTCCGACATGCCTGAATTTCGCCTCGCAACCTTAAAGGTCTTGTTAATGTGTTCCACTTGAATCATTTTCTAGTCCTCCTGGTAGTAATATTTTTTGAACACTTTATTACGAAATATCTTGCCAAGCGTTATGTTTTCCTGGTTTTTGCCAAGAAAACCGCGGTAAAATTAATTCCAGTTTTGCAAAAAGATTTTTTAATATAATATTTGCACCCAAATCTTCAATCACATCTAAGCCTGATACATTATGATAAAACTCTTTCTCACTATCCTATAATGCAGATTATTATGAATAATTATGTTTCTGTCAGGTAAAGCTAAATTAGTTTCATAGCCCTTGCCACGGTGTTCCGGCATTACAAATAAGTCCTCTACATAAATGCCAGCTCTTCCGAGAAACGTGGAAAAATTATGAAAGAAGAGAGCAAACCCAACCTCAATATTGTTTTCGACAGCAAAAATAACCTCTGCTTTGTTTTTTTCAAAAAGCCATTCTTTTAATAATTCTTCAGTAGCAACCACCTCGTCTAACATCTTCTCATATAGAGCCAATTCTTTTATAAATTTTAAAATTAAAGAGACATCTGCTTTGGAAGCATATCTAAAAACCAATTTATCATTTCTCATCCAAAAATCTCCTCGTCAAACTCTGATTTATCTCTCTTTATTCTGATACACTTTCTTCTGATACACTTTATCCTGCAATGCCCTGATAGCTAAATAATCAATTCATTAAAATCAATGTACAGGTTATCATAAATATTAACTTATATTTTATCCTTAAAGGTATATAATTGCGGAGCAAAATCCGTTTCATCAAAATAATAAACAAGTACTCACGGAATTTTAGGATTAACAATCCAGTATTCTCTGACTCCTGCCGCCTGGTATAGATTTAATTTTCTAATATTGCCAGGGTAGGATTTCCGGGTGATACGATTTCTGTAATCCGGTCAGGCGCACCGCTGCATCCCTTGCTGTCAAGCTTGTCTGAGTCCCATATAACGCTTATATCGGGTTCGGCAATAAGTTTCTACCGTCTTCACCCAATTAAACGGCGAATGGGGCAGGATGGACCTTACAGGTCCCATTATTAAACTGAATATAGTTATATATCCTGTTACTGATAAAATTAAGTACTTCCTGATGTATCCGGCTGGGAGCCGCCTGGGAGACAGGCTCAATTATACGATATCCAAAGGCATTTTCCTGGCCGGTGAAGGAAATTCCCGGTTAAGAATATCCATATCTTCTTTTGCCAGCCGCAGGTCCAATGCCTGATAATTATCAAGTACATGTTTTTCTTCGGAAGCCTTTGGAATAGCAGCGACATTCTCCTGTAATAAAACAAAGCTTAACAAAAGTTGGACAACTGTGACATTATGCTTTTGTGCCAGCTTTTGTACGGCACCATTATTAAGCAGTTCATTTCTAAGGCTTCCTCCCTGCGCAACCGGGCAGTATGCCATAACGGGAATTCCCAGTTTCTTTTGCCAGGGCATTAAATCATACTCGATACCCCTGGAGCCAAGATGATAAAGCACCTGGTTAACCCTGCAGTTTTCACCCTTTTTAACGGCGAGTAATTCCTTCATATCGGACAGGTCAAAATTAGAAACTCCCCAGCGCTTAATCCTTCCCCTTTCAACCAGTTCCTCCATACAGGCGGCGGTTTCGGAAAGCGGAATCCTTCCACGCCAATGGAGCAGGTACAAATCTAAATAATCAACCCCAAGTCTTTTAAGGGAATCCTCACAGCTTTTAAAAATCCGGTCTTTTCCGGCATGAAAAGGATAAACCTTGGAAACAAGGTAAAGTTTTTCCCTGGGTATATTTACGATGGCTTCGCCGATTAAGGTTTCGGTTTTTCCGTCACCGTACATTTCCGCAGTATCTATCATAGTTATTCCCAGTTCAATACCCTTTCTTACCGCTGCAATTTCTTCCTCTCTTTTCCTTGGGTTTTCCCCCATTTTCCATGTTCCCTGCCCTAACTTTGATATTGATGAACCATCGCTTAATGTTATCATAACGTCTCCTTTCGTATTAAGATACCTTATAAAAATCTGCAGAAAAATACCGGGCTTTTCATCATATAAAATTGTAATTATTCAGTATCTTTTCCTGAGAAAACTTCCAACGGACAAATTTGACGGAATATTTGAGATTATAGATCTCCTTAGCCGCCTTTTGTTTATTTCCCTCCGTCTGTAAAAACACGCTGCTTATTAACATCGGCTCCCTCAGATATCAAGACCGGATTATCATTTTCAGACTTGATACAATATCCATGTGTACTTCCTGTTCTGCTGATTGGTCCGGTTTAAATAGACTTATAAGATATATATTAAATTACATATTAACAAACTTCAAGCAATTTTTAACAAAACTTAACTGCTTATTCGGCGTTGGACAGTTTATGCAAAGAAACATTTACGAATTTTATTATTTGTACATTGAATACGGTGACTGCCGCTGATATACTTAAAATTAACAAAAAGATACTGCACAATAAAAAATTGTTTCACAACCGGGAATCTGTATGCCCGCTTTGGAGGGTTCAGCAGACGGGGTAAATGAAAAAAACTTTGTATCGGAAGAAGGGATTGAATGAAACGAACTGAGCTGGAGACTTTTCTAAGACAATATACCCAACAGGAAAAAATGTTACTAAACGGAGAACACCGCAAGGAAGAAAACGTATGCCTGAAATATGAAGAGTCTGACCAGGATGACGGAACATGCTTAAAAACCTATCTTTTCGAAGATGATTATTTCCTCTCTTCCTATGAAAATATAGGCATCAATAAGCAGGATAGATTTACGCCTGTCATTCCCCATAAGCATAATTATATTGAATTAATGTACGTCTGGTCCGGAGCCTGCACACAAATAATTAACGGCAAAAAAGTTGAGTGCGGTCAGGGAGACGTATGCATTTTGGACACAAAAACAGCGCATTCCGTAGATAAAACCGATGAAAATGATATTATTGTAAATATTCTGATGCGGAAAGAGTTTTTTGCGGCGGCATTTTTTAACCGTATGACAAAACAGGGAATTTTAGCTGAGTTTCTGATTAACGCAATGACAAAAGGTCAGGAAACAAAGCAATATTTATTATTCAAAACCCATAATAATCTTAAATTCCATAGGTTAATGGAGGATCTGCTGTGCGAATATTACAGCAAGGAAGTCGGAAAAAGAGAGGTTATGGAAAGCTATATCATTATTATGTTTACCGAGCTGTTAAGGCTTTACCGCGAAAATCCATCCCCTGATACAGAACAGCACCGCTCCAGCCGGAAGCTGTTTGATATCCTGGAATATATAGAAAAAAATTATGAAACCTGTTCCCTGCAGTCTGTTGCAGAGCATTTTAGCTTCAATGAAAAATATTTGACAATGCTCCTTAAGAAAAGAACCGGAAGAAGCTTTGTGGAACATCTTCAGGAGCAAAAATTAGGCAGGGCTAAAATGCTGCTTACGAATACGGATCTTCCGGTTACCGAAGTTATTACTCTTTCCGGATACAATAACACAAATTTTTTCTATAAAATATTTCAGGATTCAGAAGGTTTTACCCCGGCGGAATACCGGAAGAGAATGAAGAATAAAAGCTGAATTCCGGTCGATAGAATCATGAAAAACCGTTATTGCCACAGGGTTGTTTTTCCTATATCCCGAATTTATATTAAGACTGCAAAACCCGGTACGGCCTTCTGAAAGCAACTATGCATTCAAGAACACTGTACCGGAAAAAGTCCGGATAAATAAATCATAGAAAGGAACGACAAATATGCTGAAAGTTTCAGAAATACGGCTGGATTATTTAAAGCAGGCAATAGGTGTAACACAGGTACCCCAATTTGGCTGGATATTAGAAAGCGACAAAAGGAATGTACGGCAAGGGGCCTATCAGCTTGAGATAGGGGCAAACCAGAGTTTTAATGACCTTTTGTATGACAGCGGTTTCGTACAAAGTGAAGAATCCGCCCATGTGTTTTTAGAAGGATTCCCGTTGGAATCCGCACGCAAATATTTTGTGAGAGTGAAGGTTCAAAGCCAGGCCGGTGAAATGAGTGAGTGGAGTAAACCCGCTGTTTTTGTATCTGCCTTACTAAGTAATACGGAATGGAGAGTTTCTTTTATTTCCGCAGAAACAAAGGAAGATGCAGGCAGTTCAAAAGGAACCTATGTAAGGAAAGAATTTACCGTAAAGGATAATGTAAAAGAAGCCTATGCTTTCACAACCGCTTTAGGCCTGTATCAGTTTTATTTAAACGGTAAAAAGGTCGGCACGGACGAAATGTCTCCGGGCTGGACCTCCTATAAGAAACGTTTATTATATCAGACGTATGAAGTAACAAAACTGCTAAAGGCCGGAGAAAATGCCATGGGTGCATCTTTAGGCGCCGGATGGTATAAAGGGGTCATGGGATTTACAGGTGACAGGAATCATTACGGGGGGCAAACGGCCTTTTTAGGGCAAATCCATATTCGTTATGAAGACGGAACCTGTGAAATAATCGGTTCGGATGAGACCTGGAAGGGAGCGGACGGCCCCATCTTATTTTCGGAGATTTATGATGGGGAGATTTACGATGCAAGATTAGAACAAGCAGGCTGGAATACTCCTGGTTTTCATGAAGTAGCGTGGAGGGCTGTCGGTATTGTAGATTATAAGAAAGAAATTCTGGCTGCCCAGCCAGGCACTACCGTAAAAGAAATTGAACCGGTTGCTGCAAAACGCATCTTTGTGACCCCAAAAGGGGATACGGTTATTGATTTCGGACAGAACATGACCGGCTGGATCCACTTTAAGGTAAAGGGACAGGCCGGTGACAAGGCAGTGCTTCATTGTTTTGAAGTCCTGGATTCCGTAGGAAATGTCTATTTAGATAACTTAAGGGGTGCAAAAGAAACTCTGGACTTTACCTGTAAGGGCGGAGAAGAAGAATATCATCCCAGCTTTACCTTCCAGGGGTTCCAGTTTGCAAAAATTATTGCCTGGCCGGGAGAACCGAAACCGGAAAATTTTACGGCTTATGCCGTCCATTCGGACATGGAACCCACCGGGACTTTCCATTGTTCCAATAAAGATATCAATCAGCTGCAGCATAATATTTTGTGGGGGTTAAAAGGAAATTTTCTGGATATTCCCACGGATTGTCCTCAGCGAAATGAACGCCTGGGATGGACGGGAGATGCCCAGATATTCTGCAGGACTGCCAGCTATCTGATGAATACGTATACTTTTTTCAGTAAATGGCTTAAAGATGTGGCGGCTGATCAGACACCTGCGGGCGGAGTTCCTCATATCGTTCCCGATATTCTTTCCGGTAAAACAGGCAAAGATCGGTTAACAGATCAGGGAACCCACTCTGCCGCAGCCTGGGCTGATGTTGCGGTAATTAATCCCTGGACTTTGTATTTAACCTTTGGGGACAAAAAAATTATCAAAGACCAATATAAAAGCATGAAAGCCTGGATTGATTTTATGCAGTCCCATTCGGCAGACGGCATATGGAATTACAAGCTTCAATTTGGGGATTGGGTTGCCCTGGATGCCGAAGAAGGCAGCTATTTCGGAGCAACTCCCAACGACTTAACCTGTACGGCCTATTATGCTTATTCCACCGGTTTATTTGCCAGGATGGCAAAATATATCGGAAACATAAAAGATTACGAAACCTACCAGGTTCTGTATGAACAGATAAAAGCAGGCTTCCGGAAACATTTCTTTGACGAAAAGGGGAATATGACCGCCAATACCCAGACGGCTCATGTAATTGCCCTTTATTTCAACTTAGTTCCGGAAGAATACCGTAAAAAAACAGTGGAAGCCTTAGTAAAGCTGATTGAAAAGGAAAACGGACACCTGGTTACCGGTTTCGTGGGAACACCATATATATGCCACGCTTTAAGCCAAAACGGGCATATTCACGAAGCCTATGATTTGCTGCTCAAGGACGATTTCCCCTCCTGGCTGTATCAGGTGAAGAAGGGCGCTACCACCGTTTGGGAGCATTGGGATGGCCTAAAGCCTGACGGGACCATGTGGAGCCCGGATATGAATTCATTTAACCATTATGCTTACGGTGCCATAGGTGAATGGCTGTACCGGGTAGTTGCAGGCTTTGAAATTGACGAAGAAAAGCCCGGTTACAAGCATTCGATTATCCATCCTCATTTCGGCGGCGGCTTATCCTATGTGAAAGCCGGGTATCAATCCGTTTTCGGCAATCTGTCCGTCTATTGGCAGAGCAACGGGCCGGATACCGTTTTAAACGTAACTGTTCCCCACAACACTACGGCATCCATTATACTGGATGGAGCAAAAGACATGAAACAGGCAGACGGACTGGAGTTTGAAAAAACCATGGACGGAATGAAAGCATCTGCCGGATCCGGTTCTTACCGTATTGAATTTACAAGATAAAGATAGTTTTGGAGTCATTGGCAAACGTACTCTTGAATTGAAAGTCTCAACCGGATTTTTAATAGGGATGTTTTCAAAATATTTTGAAAACATCCCTTTCTCATATACTATTCTAATGATAAAAATATTAAAATTGCCGGTTGCACTACTTGCTATAAATATC